>NZ_JBLSDF010000014.1:0-42194 GCF_052315355.1 Cuniculiplasma thermophilum | reverse complement strand
TACCTGAATCTAAAAACCAAGATTGTAAAAATACTCATAGAATTTTACAAGAATTCAAAAAAATTTTAGATAATTAATATTTTTTTATTAATATACTATCTATGAAATTCACAACTTTTTTCGGTCTTATCTATATCCCCCTACACAGTATGGGCCTGGCCGGATTCGAACCGGCGGTCTTCGCTGTGTGAGAGCGACGTCATAACCACTGGACTACAAGCCCCAAATTGTAATTTAGTTCAGGTTAAAAGTCTTTTAGATATGGTCAATATGTGAGGGAGTCTCAGCCACACGTAAAATGACCAGCATAAGAAATGATTCTGATTTCCTATTTCCATTGTTAATATTCACTCATCTCAATTGGATTACAATTAATTTACACCAATCACGATAGCCAATACTTTAATTTTGTTCTTAAAGAAATTTGAATTTGCAAATGGTATTTATCGTAATAGACAATAATTGACTATGAAAGATCAGTTTTGTAGAATATTCCGGGGAAATAACATAAATTACTTTTCGGACGATCTTCCGCTGATTTCATTTCTCAATTATCTTGGCATTGAGGAGAAAAAAGGTCTCAAGGAACTTGGGGCATTTGTGTCATCGGAACTCATAGAAATAATGGATTTTGTAGATCATAAGGGAAAACCTGAATTGATTACATGGGACTTGGATGGAAAGAGGATAGACTATGTTAGGCTCTCGCCTGAACACAGGAGGGCATTGAATAAACTGCAGGAATTAGGCGTTGTAAAGAAGAGTGCAAGCGGAGAGGATGACTGGTTATATCACTATGTAAGTGGTTATGTAATATCAGACTCAGGTATATTCTGTACATTAACATTGACAGCACAGACTGCCTATGGCCTGAGGAAATATGGAGATGATCCAAGACTGAAGGAATTCCTTTCAAAATACCTTGATGAAAAGGAACCATGGTATGGTGCAACATATTACAGCGAGACTAAGGGTGGAAGCGACCTGGGTGCAAACAATACAATTGCAGTTGAAAGAGGAGATAAGTGGTATCTGACTGGAACGGACAAATATTTTGCAAGTGATGCAGGTATTGCCGACGGTGCAATTGTAACGGCAAAATATAAGGAAGGTGGAGTAAGATCCCTTTCTCTATTTTTTGTACCCGCAATTAACTCAAAGGGGGAACTTAATTACAACATCAGAAGGTTAAAGAACAAGATGGGAACCATTGCTGTACCAAGCGGAGAGGTTGAAATGAATAATTCAGAGGCTTATCTTATAGGGGAAAAGGAGAAGGGGATATATTACGCAATGGAGATCCTGACTGTATCCAGAATAGACGATGCACTTGCAGCTGTTGGTATTGCAAGAAAAGCAATATGGGAAGCGTATCTTCATGCAGAGAGAAGATCAGCCTTTGGGAAGAGAATAATTGAGCATCCCTTAATGATAAGGGACCTTACAACCATGGAAGTTAAACTGGAAGGTGCCACTCTCCTATCCGTTTATGCAGCTAAGCTTTTCAGCGATGCATACGATTCAAAACCTCCATATGATGATAACTACAACTATGCAAGATTCATTTCCCATATTGCAAAGAATATGGCTGCCTGGACTTCCGATGAAATAACGCAATATTCTATGGAAATTTTTGGGGGTATAGGTTTCTTCGAAGAGTTCCCCATTGCAAAGTTTCACAGAGACGCCCTTGTGACATCCATATGGGAAGGAACCAGCAATATTCAGTCGCTAGATATGCTGGAGGCAATAATAAAGAAAAATGCTGCATCATTGTTTTTCGAAAAAATGGATGCTATAATGCAAAATATTAAGAGAAATATGGTCAGAGAAAATCTTGAGGTAGCATATGAAAGGACAAGGAAATATCTGGATGAGGCAATAAAGTCTGGTTACGCAGAGTGTCACTCAAAGGAGATTCTAAGAAAACTTGGGGAGTTTTGTGAAATCAGTCTTATGTACGACCTTTATGAAAAGAGTGGAAAGGAGAGAGACCTCCATGTGGCAAATCTATTATTTGCTGAAATTTACAGAAGGGATGAAGTTGTAGAAACATCTCTGTTCAAAATGGACATTGTTGACTGGATGTCCAAAAAATAAGACTTTATCTTCCTTTCAATCATATTATTCATAAGTTCATCTCCTATCAGATTAAAGATAAATGGAAGTGCAGAATGGCATAGTAATTTATCCCAATTTTATTAAAAAATTCTGTGATTTTTATCAGGGTTTAAGTAGTCTGGTGAAAAATATTAACATAGAGGATATTTAGGTATATGGAAGGTTTAAGTCAGGAGGAACTGGATGTATTACAATATGTGAAGAGATTTGCTGAGGAAGAGGTCAAACCATTGGCCAGGGAAATAGATGCAAAAGAGGAGGTCCCTGAGAAAATAATCAATAGAATGAAAGAGCTGGGTCTCTTTGCAAGTTATCTTCCCAAGGAATATGGGGGATACGGAATGAGCTTCTCTTTTCTTATGCATACAATCGAGGAGATATCAAAGGCATGTCCAAGTACATCTCTGGTACTTGATGGCGCCTTAACTCTATTTGCAGAACCAGTTCTGATGTTTGGCAGTGAGGATCTTAAGAAGAGATACCTTACAAGGGTAGTAAATGGTGAAGTAGGTGGTCTTGCCCTTACTGAGCCAGGTGCTGGAAGTGATGCAGCCGCAATTAAAACAACAGCAGTTAAGGAAGGGAATGATTACATAATCAACGGATCAAAGATATTTATATCCAACGGAAGGCTTGCAAAATTCTATGTTGTGGATGTCGTTACGGACCCATCAAAGGGGCACAAGGGCATTTCAACCTTTGTAGTTGATGCTGATACTCCCGGGTTCAGAATTTCCAGAGATATTCACAAAATGGGTATACGTGGCTCATCAACGGTGGAACTCGTTTTTGAAAATGTGAGGGTCCCTGAATCAAATATGGTTGGAAAATTAAATGAAGGCTTCAAGGTAGTCATGGAAACCCTTGATGCAGGAAGAATTGGAATAGCGTGCCAGGCCCTTGGAATTGCAAGAGCGGCCTTTGAAGAGGCAGTTGAATATATTCAACAGAGGAAACAGTTCGGGCAGGTGCTCTCAAACTTCGAGGCGATTCAATTCATGATAGCAGATATGGCAACAGAAATAGAAGCTGCCAGTCTTTTAACATACGATGCGGCCAGGAAATGGGACAAACATGAGCCCTGTGTCAAGCCATCCTCCATGGCAAAGTTGAAAGCATCGGATGTGGCTATGAAAGTAACTACTGAATGCCTGCAACTCTTCGGAGGATATGGATATACAACAGATCTGGATGCAGAAAGGCACATGAGGGATGCAAAAATAACCCAGATATATGAAGGTACAAACCAGATTCAGAGACTGATCATATCAAGGGAAGTATTCAAAGAAATACATCCATGATATTGATTGGATGTTCGGGATGGGCTTACAGTGACTGGAAGGCAAAATTTTACGGGAAGTCTAAGCCATCCCTTCAATATTATTCCCATTTCTTCAACGCTGTTGAGGTTGATTCAACCTATTATAGAATACCCTCAAGGGACGTAGTTAAAAAATGGGTTGAAAAATTCAGCCCGGGGATAAATTTTTCCGTAAAGCTGCCTGGAGACATTAGCCATGGAAAGTCAGAAATCAGTGTAAAGAAGCAGTTTTGGGATGTTTTCAATGAAAATGTAGTGAAACCAATTTCGAAGGCACAGGATTCAGTGATGATTTTGATGACAGTTCCTCCTGGAACGGTAGATATTGAAGGATACCTGAATGATATATCTGAAATAACCTCTGCCTACGCATATCTGTGTATTGAGCCAAGGGTAAAAGATCGGATACAGAATGATCACATAACAGGAATTATAGAGGATAATGGCTTTATACCTGTGAGTGCGGATAACTATTTTATCAACCTGAACAGGATAGGAGGAAACAGGGGAGTGTCCTATGTGAGAATGCATGGCAGAAATCCGGAATTTTTAAAAGCCGTTGGAATGGAAAAATTCAATTATTTTTATTCAAGCGAAGAACTCGAGGACGTGGCTCAAAGGATTAAAGATGCAGAGGGAAAATTTAAGGATATATATGTGTTTTTCAATAATCATCCAAATGGGAATGCGCCGTTAAATGCAATAAGCTTATCCAGAATTCTGGGAATTGAGAAAAAATTTCTATAATACCCATTTGGCAAATATCAAAATACCACAATTAATTATGGAATATGCCCAAAGGTAAAGATCTCCATGAAGGTTCAATAATTGACTTCACCCTTAAGGGAAAAAAACTCAGAGGGGTTGTTCTAGGGGTCAAGGAGAAATATATCAATATCAAGCTTGAAAGTGGATACAATATAATGGTTATACCCGATGAAATAAGTGAAGTTAGTGAAGGAAAGAAGATCAATAAAATAGAACGGGAATATGCAAGAGAATCGGGAGAGGGTACCAATATTTCTGTTATTAGTACCGGAGGAACCATAGTCAGCAAGGTTGATTATTCAACCGGTGCGGTGTTTCCATCACTGGACATAAGTGAAATAACTTCACGTTTCAAATATATGGAAAAATCATACCATGTAAGAAGCATACCATTTTTGAACATACTCAGTGAAAATATGGAGCCTGATCAGTGGTTGCAGCTGGCTGATAAAATAGTGGAGGAATCAAAAAGATCAGAAGGAATTGTAATATCGCACGGGACGGATACAATGACATATACTGCAAGCGCACTCTCATTTCTTCTCAAAGAATTATCAGTACCAGTTATAATGGTCGGGTCACAAAGGAGTTCTGACAGGCCAAGCACAGATTCCTATCTGAACATGGAAGCGGCTATAAATTTTGCCGCTACGGATTTTGGAGAAGTCGGAATAGCAATGCACTCATCAATTTCAGATGACAGTATCGCTCTTCTCCGCGGAGTAAGGGCAAGAAAAATGCACTCATCAAGAAGAGATGCATTCAAGTCAATCGGGGAAAATCCATTGGGATACTTCCAAAATGGTCTGGTAAATATTTCAGGCAAATATAGAAAAAGATCGGAAGAGACATCTGCCTTTAAAAGATTGGAAAAGAGAGCAGGAATACTCTACTTCCATCCTGGAATTGAAACTGATGATCTATCCCAATATCTTGAGAAAAAGCTCGGAGTGGTAATAATGGGGACAGGACTGGGGCACATCTCCACGAAATTCATAGACGTGATTAAGGAATACACAGATTCGGGAAGGCTTGCGGTTATGACGACCCAGTGCATTTATGGTACAACAGATCTTGATGTATATTCCACTGGTAGGCTCCTGGCAAGGGCAGGGGTCACATGGGCTGGAAATATGCTTCCTGAGGCGGCTCTTACAAAAATGATGGTCATAATGGGAAACTATCCTGAATTTGAATGGCAAAAGAGAATGGTAACTGATATGAGGGGAGAAATTCTGCAAAGGGAAGAAATAGGGGTGTTCTGATTATGGAGTTTCCAAAAGATACGAAAATAGGTCTCGAGGTACATCTTCAGGTAAACACGGGAAAGCTTTATTGCAGTTGCGAATCAGAGGGAAAGGAGACCGGTGAATCCTTCATCAGAAATCTACACGCATCATCTGGTGAATCGGGATTATCTGATGTTTCAACTTTGTATGAGGAATCAAGAGAAAGGATTTTCAAATATCTGGCTACCAATAATTCGTGCCTTGTGGAATGCGATGAAGAACCTCCACACAGAATAAATCAAAAAGCCTTAAATACTGCCCTCAGGATGGCATCATCCTTTGGATCTCAGATCCTGGACAGAATAGTGGTGATGAGGAAAGTTGTAATAGATGGTTCCAACACAAGTGGATTCCAGAGAACTGCCCTTATAAGTTTTGGGGGCGAAGTGAAGCGTGGAGATCACAGGTCAAAGATATCCACCATATGTCTTGAAGAGGACGCATGCAGGAAGGTTGAAGAGGATGGAAACACGGTCACATATTCACTGGATCGCCTTGGGATTCCCCTAATTGAAATTTCCACAGAGCCAGATATAACTTCTCCTGAAGGGGCAATTGAAATTGCAAGAGAAATTGGAGAAAGGCTGATATCTATAGGTTTACTGAGAAAGGGTGCAGACAGCATAAGGCAGGATGTTAATTTCTCAATGGGCTACGGAAGGGTTGAGATAAAAGGTGTATCAAAGCTAAATGCCATTGCAGAAATTCTGAGAAATGAAATGAGCAGGCAGACCAATCTATCCAAAGCAGTTGAAATATGGAAATCCAGAGGGGGCACGGAGCCAATTTCCTTTGTAGCAAACAACTCTATCTTTAACGAAACCAATTCCAGAATGATTCTCAACTCCAGAGAGAATGGAAAGGATATTCTTCTTGCAAAATTGAAGAATGGAAAAGGTCTGTTGAAAAACGGGGATTACCGCTTTGGAAAGGAAATAGCAGATGCATTAAAGCAGATTGGGATAAAGGGAATACTGCACTATGATGAACTACCTGCATACGGAATTACAAAGGAAGAGAAGGAGCGGGTATGTGAATTTCTTGATCTTGAAGAGAACGATTCATTCCTGATCCTTCTGGAGGAAGAGGCAAACGCAAAACATGTTGAAGAAGTGATAAATAGGAGGATTGAAAAACTGCTCTCAGGAGATTTTTCAGAGACAAGGGCTGCCATGGAAGACAACACTACAAGATTTATGAGGCCACTTTCAGGTTCAAGCAGAATGTATCCTGAAACGGATATACCTGTAATTGAAATCTCCACGGATATGATGGAAAATGCAAGGAAAAATGCACCACTGCCACTTGAGGATGTGATAAGGGACATGGCATCAAAATATGGAATATCGCAGCAGGATGCTTCAACTCTCATATGGAGCAATAGCAAAGACCTCTTTGAGGAGATGTCTGAAAAGGGAGAACCAAAGATGATATGTCGTATTCTGGTACAGAAATTACCTGAGCTGGAGAGAAAGAAGAATATTAGAATAGATAATGCAACTTTGAGAAAAGTATTTGATTTCTGTCTTTCAAATAATTATGGGAGATACTCAATTGAAAGAGCTCTTGAATTGATATCAGAAGGAAATGATGCTGAAAATATACTGACTCAGGATTTCCTGAAGCCGGTGGACGAAGAAGAATTAATTGATTTATTGAGGGAAATCCAGGAAAAGAAAAACATATCGGCAATAGGAAAGGAGGTAGTGGCCCGAACTGGAAGACCTGTTGACAGTTCCCTGATAGCAAAGGCATTGGAGAAATCAATTAAAAAATGAGCATCTAAACAACACTTAAATATTTTCCACAAATACCCAATCCATGTTATTATACGGATACATACCAGCCATAATCACCCTTATTTTGCTGGTCTTAGCTATGTATTTAGTATTCTCGATTCTTCCCGCCTTAAGTCAGGCTAGAACAAAATCTGACATGAATAAAATATCTCTGAAACCCTCTGAAATATTGAAGGATCTTGCCAAGGAAGCTTCTCCTGTTAAGGGTTCTTCATACACAGCACCCTACGAATCAGGTGAGGTTGCAAGAGGGTCATACAATAATTTTGTTAGAGTTCAATATTATGTTATTGTTCTTCTGTTCATTCTTTTTGACGTGGATATGGCCCTTCTTCTGCCGTGGGCATTCGATTTTAAGGCACTTGGATTCTATGACTTCATGGAAACCATTTTGTTTATCTTAATGCCGATGACAGCGGTATATTATGCGTTCAGGAAAGGTTACATGAGGTGGCTTAAATGAAGACAGGGGATGCTGGTTTTATAACTACAACACTGGAAAAGGCAATGGAATGGAGCAGGAGCAACTCAATATGGCCACTGACATTCGGTCTGGCTTGCTGTGCCATTGAAATGATGGCAGTCCAGGCATCCAGACTGGACGTTTCTAGATTTGGAAGTGAGGTTTTCAGGAATTCACCAAGGCAATCTGACCTTATGATAGTATCTGGAACGGTCACAAAGAAGATGGCACCAAGACTGAGAAGGCTTTATGACGAAATGCCCTATCCAAAATATGTCATTGCAATGGGCGTATGTGTCATACAGGGAGGACCGTACAATCAGGGGTATTCAGTTGTCCTTGGTGTGGACAGGGTTGTTCCCGTTGATGTTTATGTTCCAGGGTGCCCACCAACTCCTGAGGCTCTTACAAATGGAATTATTTTGCTTCAAAAGAAGATTAGAAATGAAGCGGACAGGTGATCAGATTGGCCTATGAAATTAAAGAAGAGACAGGAAAAGATGGAAGAAAAGTATTGAGGATTGACAGGGACCACCTTCTGGATTTAATGAAAGACCTGAAAAAAGAGGGATATGATCACCTTTCCCTTATCTCTTCGGTGGACTTCCGTGACAGAATAGAGGTAATATACCACCTGGAGAAATCCTCAGAAAACTTCTCTATGATAGTTGTTAAAACCGAGACAAGGGATACTCACATACCAAGTGTGACGTCTTTGTGGGAAAGCGCAAATTGGGATGAAAGAGAACAGTACGATATGATGGGTGTCATATTTGACGGACATCCAGACCTCAGAAGAATACTCCTTCCAGAGGGGTGGAACGGTTATCCACTGAGGAAAGACTATGATATGAGCAAGGTGCAGTTTGTTAATATGGATGAGGAAGGAAACGATTATGTTAGCTTTGATCCAGGGGATGGGTGGTAATAATGGAGTCTGGTCTTAAGAATAGGTATATTGAACTTAACATGGGTCCCCAGCATCCATCCACACACGGTGTATTAAGGTTAAAGCTGACTCTTGACGGGGAGACGGTTAAGAAAGTTGAACCGATAATAGGATATTTGCACAGAAATGCTGAAAAAATATGCGAACTTGATTTCTACTGTGACGCACTCATTTACTTTGACAGGATGGACTATGTGGGTGCAATGAATATGGAGCTTGGATATTTGGAAGCAGCTGAAAAACTCCTAAATATTGAGCCTCCTGAAAGGGTCAAATGGATTCGTGTCATAATGGCAGAATTAAACAGAATTGCCTCACATCTTGTATGGGCAGGCGCATTCGGTTTAGATCTTGGGATGCTCACACCATTTTTCTATGTTTTCGAAGAGAGGGAAAAAATACTGAACCTATTCACGGAAATCTCTGGTTCCAGACAGGAAACAAACTACATGAGTATAGGGGGAGTTTATCAGGATTTCAACGATAAGATCATTTACAGGATTAAGGAATTTCTTGATGAATTTCCAAAGAAACTGGAAGAGATCTACAATCTCTTTGTTAAAAATGATATTTTCATTTCAAGGACAAAAAACATTGGGATACTGGAACCGGAGGTTGCCTTATCCTACGGAGTGACAGGCCCAATGCTCAGGGCATCGGGGATTCCCTATGATGTAAGAAAGGATGAGCCCTATCTTGTTTACGATAAGATAAATTTCACAGTTCCAATATCAAAGAAAAAGGATGTTCTCGCAAGATTCATAGTCAGATTTGAGGAGATGCGCCAGTCTGTAAAGATTGTGAAGCAGGCTCTTGAAAAACTTCCAGACGGGCCTTATTTCAATCCAAAGGCAAAGAAGTCATTGATGATAAGATTGAGAGGAGAAGGGGACGTTTACGCAAGAACCGAATCAACAAAGGGAGAATTTGGCGTCTATATTGTAGGAGACGGGAGTGTAAAACCATACAGAGTTCACGTTAGAAGCCCTGCATTCAAGAATCTATCTGTGTTACCATACCTTTCGAAGGATGTGCTCATAGCAGATATGGTGGCCATATCTGGATCTATTGATCTTGTTTTCGGTGAGGTGGACAGATGAATCTGCTTACAAGAATTGCCACAATTTTGAGTTTTCTTGGCCATTATCCTGCATATATTCTGGCCTATATTATTGAGACTCTGATTGTTATTATATTTGCAACTGTGGTTGTCGCAGGAATGGTGTATTTCTTCAGAAAATACATGGCAAGGGTCCAGATGAGAATAGGTCCAAATAGGGTTGGAAAATTTGGGGTACTACAGGTTATGGCAGATGGATTGAAATTGATCCAAAAAGAATCAATTATGCCACAGGGGAGAGACGATCTGCCATACAAAGTGGCACCTCTGATTATATTCATCGCCCTCATAATGGGATTTATATTTATCCCTTACGGTCCTCTAGCTTGGCTGGGCACACTAACAGTGACCCACTCAGATGTGAGTCTTGTCATAATGTTTGCCTTAATTGCAATTATGCCTATAGGAGAACTCCTGTCTGGTATAGTTTCAAATAACAAATACGCAGTTCTTGGTTCATTGAGGGGCGTTGCAAAGGATATATCCTTCGAAGTCCCAATGATGCTTTCAGTGCTCGCCATTGTGATGATGGCATCTGCCACAAAAGGAATATCACCACTGGATCTGAATGGGGTTGTGCAGGCTCAAAATATACCATTTGCAATCCTTGAGCCTCTAGGCTTCTTCGTATTTTTGATCTCAATGGCTGCAAGAGCTTCATACTCACCATTTGATATGGGGGAAAGTGACAGTGAACTTGTAACTGGAAATACAACGGAATATAGTGGTCTGAGATTTGGTATGTTCTATCTGGGTCTGTTTGGTACAATATTTCTGGGTTCAATGATTTTGAGCACGCTCTATCTTGGTGGATATAATGGGCCATTTGTCAATTATGTTGGTTTTATATGGCTTCTTATCAAAACCCTTGTAATAGTTGTAATATCTCTTACCATATGGCTCTCAATGCCAAGGGTGAGGATAGACAAGTTTGTATCATTTGGTTGGAAGTACCTTCTTCCAATTTCATTCATAAATCTATTAATTACAGGGTTTTTAGTATTGGGGGGAATTTCATGATTGAAGTAAAAGAGGTTGAAGAGCCAAAGAGAATACCAATTCTTGGCTCAATAGGTGGAATGTACACAGTGTTCAAGCATCTTTTCCAGAAGCCTGTTACGGTCCAATACCCGGAAGAAAAGGAAAATCAGGGAGATAGGTTCAGGTTCAGGATATATCTGAGTACGGATGACTGTGTGGGCTGCACTCTGTGTGAACAGGTGTGCCCAAATCTAACAATAACCATGGTAAATCTGGATAAGGAAAATCCAAGGAACAAGAGAAAAATATACCCATCTGTTAATTTCGGAACATGCACTGTCTGCAGAAATTGCGAGGAGATATGCCCAACCGATGCAATTTATCTTAAAGACGTATTTGAAACTGCAAGGACTAAAAACTCGTTCTTCTACAGTCCAACGGATCTGGAGAAAAACGAGGATGAGGTGAGGAGATGATCTTCACAATAATAGAAATAATCATTGGCATAGTGCTTCTTGCAATGGCAATAATATCGGTGGGTCAGAAGGATATTCTAAGAAGTATCGTTTTTCTAATGTTTTTCCTATTTGTCCTTTCAATTAACTTCATCTATTTAGGAGCAACTCTTATTGGGGCAATCGAGCTTCTGGTCTATGTTGGTGCCATATCAGCGCTTATGGTATTCACAGTTATGATCACAGGAGGTAAGGAATTTGAATAAGGCCACCGCATTCATTGCATCTATACTTTTCTTTCTGGTTATTGCCTTTGCGGAAGTCACAATACCAGGTTCATACACACCATTTCAGCAGAATATCGCAGGAATTTCCTCTCTATTATTTTCAACATATATAATTCCATTTGAGCTTCTTTCAGTTGTTCTTGTAGGCGGCATAATAGGAATGTTCCATACAGCGGAGGATGAGGAATAATGGACGAAAATATGATTCAATTATTTGCCCTTGCAATTTTCAGTGTGGGGCTTTATGGTGTTATGACATCCAAACTGGGAATTAAGATGCTGATTTCAGTGGAAGTAATGTTAAATTCTGCAATATTTAGCCTTGTCTCTGCTGGAATGGCTTCAGGTCATCTATCGCCTCTCGTAATGGCACTCTTTACAATTGCCATAGCAGCCGTTGAATCGGCTGTTGGAATCAGCTTGCTAGTTTCCATATACAGAAAGTTCGGGAAAATCGATATTTCTCTTCTACAGGAGATCAGGTGGTAACATTGTTAAATTATGCATGGTTCATATTTTTGACGCCAATTATTGCTGCACCAATAGCAGCTCTTGCAGGAAGAAAAACCAAGGTTCTTGGTGGGATAATCGCATCCATAGCCATTACGATTTCTCTTATTCTTTCAATTCTTGTATATTTGAGTCTTAGGCTTACCAATGTACCCATTTATCAGACATACAACTGGTTTGGGAACATCAACGCAGGAATTTATGTTGATCATCTTGCCCTTGTAATGGTTCTGATGGTTTCCTTTGTATCATTGATGATACATTTGTTTGCCATTTACTATATGAAGGATGACCCGAGACAGAATACATACTTTGGGGAAACTGCGCTCTTTACAGGAGGAATGCTTGGTCTGATTCTTTCATCAAATCTTTTGGAATTCTTCCTCTTCTGGGAGCTTGTGGGATTATGTTCCTATCTGCTAATAGGTTTCTGGTTTTTCAAGCCAAATGCAGCATCTGCAGCTAAGAAAGCCTTCATTGTAACAAGGGTAGGAGACCTTCTCTTCATTATTGGTCTGGCAATCCTTTACTCTCTCCTGACTGTGAGAAATGTCTCATCTCCATTGAGTATACCATACCTGATAAATAATGCAGGTTTAATTGCCAGTGAAGTTGGACCACAAAACTTAACAATCATAGGTCTCCTCTTCCTGGGTGGAGCCGCAGGAAAATCGGCTCAGTTTCCGCTGCACGTCTGGATTCCAGACGCAATGGAGGGTCCAACCACGGTTTCTGCACTGATACATGCAGCAACCATGGTTACTGCTGGTGTTTATCTCATAGCAAGAGTATTGCCACTTTATGAGAATGCAACATATGTGGCACAGGATTCTGTTCTTTTCATAGGAGCATTTACTGCCATGTTCGCGGGAACTATGGGTATAGTAATGAATGACCTGAAAAGAATATTGGCCTATTCAACAATTTCACAGATTGGATATATGATGGCCTCTTTGGGTATGGTATCAGTTATTGGAACCAGCGTGATTGGCTTCTCCATATATCACCTTGTAGTACATGCTGTGTTCAAGGCCCTACTTTTCATGACCGCAGGAGCGATTCTAATAGCCCTGATGGAACTGAGAGACGTGAGAAAGATGGGAGGTCTCTGGAAGAAGATGCCAGTGACAATCACCCTGATGTTTATTGGGTCAATAACTCTGGCTGCCATTCCACCAACTGCGGCTTACTTTTCAAAGGATACAATCATTGATGCAGCCTATATGTATTACACCAGAAGTGGTGGAAATATATATTCTATCCTCCCCTGGATATTTTTAGTAATAGGTGCATTGATGACCTCTCTCTATACATTCAGAATGTTCTATCTTGTGGCTATGGGCAAGCCAAGATCAAAGCTTGCCGAAGAGGCAAGGGATCCACCTATCATAGCCCTTATACCTCTTATGATACTGGCATTCCTTTCCCTTACACTGGGAATAATACAATACAGATTCTATGATTTCATCTATCCAGCAACCATTCACGTGTCAGTGCCATTCATTGTTGAGTATACCCCTCTTACCATGGTGATCATTGGAATCATTGTAATTGCAGCGGTATATGGAACCGGCATGTGGAAGAACATGGATCTTTCAAAGAACAGAATCTACAAGATTGTTAAGGCCAAGTATTATCTTGATTATCTTTTCACAAGAATCATAGCAGAAAGAACCATTCTGCCACTATCTTCCGGATTTTCAAGAATAGAATCTGGTTTTTCAAGGGACATAGAGGCCACGGGTTCAGGTGCAATGGGTTTTGGGTCCATTTTAAGAAGAATTCAAAATGGTATCGTGGAATATTACTTCGTATTCCTGGTTATTGGAGTTGCAGTTCTTATGCTAATTCTGGAAATAGTGGGAGGTATCTAAAATGTTTATATTGATAATATTCTTGTTACTTTTGCTTTTTGCTCTTTTATCTTTCTTTATTAAGGAGAGTTCATGGAAAATCGCCACACTGGAATCCTTCCTCATTCTTCTTTTAACAGGAATATACGCAGTCCTTAGATTCCCATCATATAACGGTGGTTTCCTTTCCTTATCATCATATCCAATAGATGTATCCATAGGTATATCATTCTCCATAGGCGTTAGTGCGCTCTCCATGGCACTCCTGTTTCTTTCATCTGTCGTTATGTTTATTGCCATATATGTATCTAACAGGGAAAAGTTTGACAGGAGTTTTTATGGTCTTATGCTAACAACAGAACTCGGATTGTATGGTCTCCTGATCTCTAGAAATTTTCTCTTTTTCTATGTATTCTGGGAAGTCATCATAATACCCGTATTCCTGTTAATAAGCATGTATGGGGGAAATGGAAGGGAAAAGGCTGCCCTCAAGTTCTTCGTTTATACTCAACTTGGATCCGTTTTTCTGCTCCTTTCCATACTGACTCTATTCTCCTTCTATGGAACATCATATCATGTGTTCACATTAAATATGGGAAAACTCCTGAACAGTTCATTCATAACAAACCACATAACAAAACCCAATTCTTTCTGGACAGATTTCCTTCTCTTCGGTTTCTTCTTCTCTTTCCTGGTAAAAATGCCCTCATTTCCGCTTCACTCATGGCTTCCTGATGCATATACGACTGCGCCATATCCAGTTTCAATAGTTCTGGCAGGGGCAATTTCTCTGATGGGAGGTTACGGTTTCTTTGCAGTCCTGTTACCAATAGTGGCTGTAATAAGTAGTGCAATTGCGTGGACTATAATAATTCTGGGTATCTTCAGTCTGATCTATTTTGCTTTGGTTGCAATGTTCCAGACTGATATGAAGAGAATGATGGCATATGCAAGTGCAGCCTCCATGGGTTTCCTGAGCATATCTCTTGGAATCGGGATACTTTCCACAGGAAATATTGCATACCTAGCACTTTCCGGTGGAATATTTCAGATACTGGCACACGGTCTCATAATGGCGCTTGTATTTGCGTCACTGTACATAATCAAAGATACAACTGGAAGCCAGTCCAATATGACCATTTCCGGTCTATTCAGAGAGATGCCTCTCATATCCACATTCTTCCTCGCAGGAGTCATGGCCTCTCTGGGACTTCCGGGACTAGCAGGATTTATAGCGGAGGCATCCATTGTCCTGGCCTCCTATCAGGTAATAGGTGTGATCATCTTCTTCATAATATTCGGAATGATCATCACTGCATCATATCACGTGTGGATGGTGCAGAAGTCATTAAACGGTCCATACAACGAAAATCTGGGGAAGCTTAAGGATGGTACAAGGATGGAGATACTTGTTCTTTCATTCCTTTTCATAATTATACTAATTCTGGGCATATACCCCTCATTGTTCTATCATATGATATTTGCTTATGTAAAGGGGGTCTTCTGAATGAACGATATATTTCTAAATACTTATCTGACAGTAATGTATCCCGAAATTTTTCTGGGTATTGTAGCCTTCGGAATGCTTTTACTTGGTCGAAAATTCCGTAACTGGAAGCTGTACACAGGTATCACCATGGTTTCTCTTTTGATTGCCATGATCCTTCTTCTGTTGCTCGATTCAGGTAATTATTCCCTATATGGAGGAGCTTTCCAGATCAATAATTTTGGTCTTTACTTTGCTCTCATAATGATTGTGTCCTCTCTCTACGTTGCCTTTTCAGCAGGAACCCTCCTAAAAGATAACCCTGAGATATTCTTTTCAACCTTCCTATTTGTAAATATAGGCATGATAGTGGCAGCCTTCAGTCTCAATCTCATATTCATATTCATAGCATTTGAAGGGGTAAGCGTGGGCACATACATACTGTCCGCATACGGAAAGAGTAAGAGGAATCTTGAGGCATCTGCTAAGTATTTCTTCACGGGTATTATTGCAACGGGATTCATTGTTCTCGGATCATCCTATTATTACACAGCCACAGGTACATTCAATCTCATTTCAGGGGTTCCGGTGAAGGGGGCCATGCTCATAGCCCTCATACTTCTGTTTGTTGGTTTTGGCTTCAAGCTTGCACTGGTTCCAATGCAGCAGTGGGCCGTAGATGCCTATGACGGAACATCCAATCCAGTATCTGCATTTCTTTCATCAGGCACAAAGGTTCTGGCATTCTTCATACTTCTCAGGGTATTCCTTGTGGGCTTTGTCCATTTTTACACAGATGTCTTCTATCTATTCGTAATCGTTTCCATAATTACAATGACATACGGCAATTTTGCTGCGCTTTCAGAGAATAATCTCAAGAGAATGCTTGCATATTCAAGCATTGCACAGGCGGGTTATCTCATACTTGTACTTGCAGTGGTTTCAGGCTCATCATCTGAATTCGCATTTACTGTGGCTATCTTCGCTGCGATGTATTATTCCCTTGTTTACATATTCATGAAAGGTGGATCATTCCTTTCTGTCAGTGCAGTTGCCAAGGATAAGGTAGACATTAAGGATCTGGAAGGTATAGGAAAACAATCTCCACTCTTTGCCATTTCCCTCACCATACTGATGCTTTCCCTGGCTGGAATTCCACCAACGGCAGGTTTCTTTGCAAAATATTACCTGTTTCTCTCCCTGATAAGCGGAAACCTTTGGTGGCTTGCAGTCATAGGTATCTTAAACAGTGCAATATCTGTTTTCTACTACCTGAGAATTATAATTATAATGTTCAGGAAGAATGAAAATAACAGGTTCAATCTGGGAAGTTCTGTAATGCTTCCACTTGTTCTTGCAGCAGTGTTGACCATCGGTCTTTCTCTTACGATCTTTGTTTACCCACAGTTGAGCGCAATCGTTGGAGGTTTGGGGGTGGCTAAATGAATCCTGATTATGATATTGAAGTGATAAGATCTTCCCTATATTCAGGGGAAATTGACGACACTGTAAATTTTATCAAGAAAAGTTTAATAAAATATGAGAGGGTCTACAAGATTGAAAAGAACGAGAATTTTAAGAAACATATAAATGTACTGAATGGGATGATGTCTGTACTCGAAGGGAAAAGCACTACGGTTCAGTTGAAAAATATAATGAAGGAAAACTATATTTATGGAGAAGAGGACGCAGATAAATTTCTGGATAGCCTTATCTACATATTTGATTTCTGCATTGACAGATACAACATCAGGTGGCCATCCTTTGACGGAAAGAGGTGTGATGATCTATGAATATAATGGACCTGGAAAAAATTGAAGAGCCGAAGGAACTGGCCGAGGAGATACATCTTCTGAAAAAGGTTGGCGAGCAATTCTTTTTCTCTGAAAAGGCGGGAAGGCTGATCTGTGGCAGAGAGTATCCCCTGATAGAAAATGGTAAGGAATCACCGTATGAGAAGGTTATGGAACATGTTTCCAAGGTTCTCGGCATTAAGGACAGAAAAACTTACGAGGAGGCTGACCTCAGATACAACCTGACGATGTACTGAAAAAGAAATTCAGTATGGAGGAGTTTGAAAAGTATTATGAAATCTCCATATTCAACCCTCCTGAATTTTCCATAGACGTGGAAATACTTCAACTAATGCTTCAAAATTTATCAGAAATTTCCGGAAGCGGAAAATCAATTTTGATCAGGTCAAAAGGAAATTTCTTTTCACTGGGTTACGATTCATCATGCAAGCTTATAAGAGACAGTGAATTTGTCGGCAATATAGTTTCATTAGGTACAGCCATAATGCAGCTTATAAAGAATCATAATGCACCCGTAATAACGCACGCCTCAGGGCACGCATGGGGAGCTGCACTTGAACTTGGAATCATATCTGACGGTTTCATTTCAACAGAAGGATGTGACTTCGCATATCCAGATGCCAGTTTTCATCTGCCACCAATATTTATGGATCCTGTAACGCTAAGGGAGTCCCTGGGTGAAAAGGTATTTTCAAGGCTAATTTCAGGCGGAAAATTATCCTCTTCGGAGGCTTTAGGATATGGAATTCTATCAGGAATAGGGGATATAAATTATGCAATGGAAGAATCCATAAGGATGAATAATGAAACATTTATTGATGCCAAGGAGGGTTTTTCGGTGGACCAGGCCAGAATAAGGAATCACATCAGGAATGTGCGTACGTCCGACACTGGAAAAATCGATCTCAAAGGGCTGGAAGAATACAGAAAGTCACACGTGTGAATCCATATTCGTAACAGCTTCTCGGAGTTCTTTCTTTTTCTGCACTCTCTTTGACGCAGCAATTCCCAAAAAATAAAGCACAATAATTGGAATTGCAAGAAGCATCATTGTAAATCCTGTCACTCCCGGGGAGAATATAACTCCAAATATCAGGGCACCTACAACGGCATATCTCCAGTTATTGCTCCAGAATTGTGCATTAACGACGCCCATATAGGTGAGCCCCACCATTATAACCGGGGTTTCAAAGGACAAACCAAAGGCAATCACATAAATTAAAAAAAAAGAAACGAAACTTGTAATGCTCATTGTGGGTTGTGCCCCAACACCTATATCGAACTGGTAAAGAATATCAAAGAGAAGAGGAGCAATGAAGTATATGCCAATAAATGCTCCTGTTAAAAAAAGGGCAAGGGCTGGCATCAAGGTTATTCTTATCAATTCCTTTTCATTTGCCTTCAATGCAGGGCCTATGAACTTTGATATCTGATAATAAAAATTAGGAGATCCCACAATCACAGAAAGAAAAAGGCATGAGTAAAAATCGGCTACTACTCCATCAGTAGGTTTAATTGCAAGAAGCTGGAATTTTTCAGTCACAACATGAGTTATTAAGAGTTTGAGAAACTGCGATCCCATATTCTCGTAGGGATCGGGATAAATCATGGGAATGGATCTGCCCAGGAAGGTCACGTACCTTGCGTCAAACATTAAAAATATTACAAAGAAAACCAGTACAGGAATTCCAGACCTAATTACGGCAACACGCAAATCCTCAATATTGTCCAGAATGACCTTTAATGGGCCATCTTCCATCAGTTATCACTTTTAAGCTTTTCAGCAAGCTCCTTTTTGATATCTGACACACTGCGGTTGTCAGTCTGAATACCCATACTTTTGGCAAGGTTAATTGTCTGTTCATCCTTAATCTTCTGATCATCCGCCTTCAGTGGCTCTCCGGCCATTGTCTTTCTTATTTCTTCCTGAATTTCGGCCTGTCCCTTTCTGAATTCACCAGTTGCACGTCCTAGATTTCTTGCAAAGTCAGGGATCTTTTTCGTACTTCCAAATAAAACAAGAACTACAACCCCAACAATAACCCATTCCCATAATGCATCTATCATATTTGTACATTGAAAGGTAATATTTATAATTTTAACCTTACTGTTTGCTCATCATGAGAGGCTTACAGGCTCAGTCTTTTCTGTAATTTGCTCAATTTTTACAGCAGTACCATAGGCAACTATTTCGGTCATAACCTGTGCAAAGTCTGATGAATCGAATTTTACATCCAAAACTGCATTGGCTCCAAGGGTTTTTGCCTCTTCCTTAAGTCTGTCAAGAGCTATGGTTCTTGCCTCGTTCAGAAGCTGAATATATTCTTTTATTTCTCCACCCTTCAGAGCCCTGAGGCCAGCCATCACATTTCCACCGATACCTCTGCTTCTTACGGTTATCCCCCATATTGTTCCATAAACCTTTGTTATCTTATATCCTGATATGTAGTTTGTTGATACAACAATTATTTCATCGTCTGCCATAGATCATCATTTATTAGTAATATAAAATCTTGTCGCTTTATTTAAAATATGTATCTATATTAAAATCACATTTAGGAGGAAACCTTTTAATTGTACTTATAGTATACCCCCCAAATGAAAAAACCTGTTTTTAAAAGAAGTATGGTGATTAATGCACTGGTATTTATGATTGTAACGGTGATGATTTTCTCATCTTTTTCCATAGTTGATCAAAATTTAGGCAGTACTAAAAGTTCAGTAGTTTTAAGGGATGAGACCCCTGCAAAACAGTTGAGTTCACAGTCTTATGGAATGATTAAAGTGCCATTTGCCCCTGGGAGTTTAATGGAAAAAGGTGGTATGAGTTATACAGGAAAAACGGAGATCATGGTATCCTTCAGTTTCAACAATCAGAGCGCACTTAACAGTTATTTATCTAACATTTCAAACATTAAGAGTCCATATTATCATAAGTATCTGACAAAAAATCAATTTGATCAGAGATTCTCCACACCAGAATATGTTTACAATCAAGCTGTTAACTACTTCTCTTCATTTTCCGGATTGAAGGTCAGGGAATTCTCTGATCGAATATCAATTCTTATAGAAGGTAATGCATCTTCCCTGGAAAGGGCGATTAACACAACTTTCGTGACAAGTTCAAAGAATGCAAAGACATATTTTGCAACATCGGCCCCGGAGTTGCCTTCATATATTGCACATTATGTTTCCGAAATTTCAGGATTGACAAATAGTCCGTTCAAATACAATCTAAATTTAGGAATTTCTCCAACTACAATTTCAGATAATAAATATTTGAAGAACGGGTACATACAGCCCTACAATGATAGCGGAGTTCAATTGATTTATGGCTCAGATCTTCAAAAGGCATACGATGAAGTGGGTCTTCTAAATATAACATATCCAACCAACGAGGTTGTGGCAACCGTACTTTGGTCAGGAAATAATTCCTCGGGAAAAGACGTGGCTCCATTTGTAAAGTCAAATGTGTGTGATTACTTTAACAAAACTCTACCTTCCTACGAACCCCATCCCCATGTGTATGGAGCTCCAATAAATGGAGCACCATATCCCGGGCCATCAGCCCAGTACGATCACACAGGTGCTAATTATGAAAACACCCTGGATCTTGAAATGGTTGGAAGCATGGCCCCAGGTGCTACAATATATAATGTCTATGGGCCATCTCCTACACTGGTGAACCTTTTATCAGCCTATGCTTTCATTCTGAATCCCAACTCAACTGCTGAAGCCCTCAAGAATGTATCTGTGATCACAAATTCCTGGGGATCTTCAGCCATGCAAAACACCTCCATGAAACAGTATCTCGAAGAAGCTCAGGCAAGAGGAATAACTGTACTTGCAAGCAGTGGTGATTCTGGAGATAACCCCAAGAGTTCAAAGTATGTAGGAACAATAAACTCTTTCCCGGCTATGTGCAGTTACAATGATTTCGGTGTGACATCAGTGGGGGGTACAACACTTACATTGAATAGTAATCTTGGCATAGAAAAGCAAATTGCATGGAATATATCCTCTGCAGATACAGCAGATAGCGGACCAGCTGGAAGTGCTGGAGGAATTTGCATTAACGTCTCCGAGCCATCATGGGAAAACAACACTATGGCAAATAGTGTGATTCAGGGAAAAGGTCTTGGCATTCCCGATCTGTCTGCAATAGGAAATAATACACTAATTTGCATTTCTTCAGATGGGACAACAGGGGAAGCTGCGGTGTGGGGGACAAGTATTGCATCGCCTGTTACAGCGGGAATGATTGCTGAAATGAACGCAGTCTTAAATATGTATAACAATTCAAATGTAGGATTCTTAAATCCGTCTCTGTTCAGAATTGCAAATGAGCAGCTGCAAAAGGCCACTTACCATTCAGATAATGGAGCAATCGATACTGGTTCATACAACTCAACCCTACCTATGCAGGTAGTCTATAATGTGGATACCGGGAATAACTATCTCTACAAGGCAGGGTATGGATACAACCTTGTCACAGGATGGGGGTCGCTTAACGATTACAACTTCACAGTTTTCCTTCTGAACAGGAGTTTTAATGGTAAGATATTTGCAATGGACGGTGTCAGGGCATATATGAATCTTTCTGGTCTCAATGTGACCTCATATCTATTCAATTCTACAAGTAACAAATATACCATAAACAGTTTCTATAATGCCTCCATTCAGGAAAATTTATTCCTTGCAAATTCCCTTGGGGCACCCATATACTGGATACAGAATGTGATATACATCAGTGGATCGCAAAAGACAGGATGGATTGTTAACTACACGGGCTGGAAAATTGCACCTTTCTACGGTCTTTATCCAGATTGCGCAGTTTATTCGTACGACTTCCCGGCCGGAAAGTTAATACACTTCCCTCACGATTTTGAGATAACTACATGGCTGGAAAATTATACTAGCGAACTCGGTTCCATAATATATTTCTCAGTAAATAATCAAACTCTCTCCCTGCCTGTTCCAGGTGCAAAATATGTGATTGGTTCATATAATTACAGTTATGAGTGGAATGGTAACCACTATTACAATGGCCCATATCCTGACAACAATGCTTCTGGTGGCCTAGATCCCCAGATAGGCCTTGTTGGTGGCCCGTCCTTAGGAATAGGCAACTTTACACTTCCCACTGGAGGTACCCTGAAGTTTCTGGAGAAGCCCATGGGTATGAACGATTATAAAATTGGCTCCACAAAGCCCTTTTCACTTAACGTGGATGAGACAGGAGAAAGTTCAAAGAATCTTGTTTATACAGAAGGTCAAAACGGCCAATATAATTTGTCTATAAGGAACGGATCAACGGAGCAGGGTTTACTCACATATCAGGTTCCAGGTTGCATGGTTACTTTCAGTGAGACGGGGCTTGGTAAGAATATACCATGGTATGTAAATATCACCGGGGAAAATAGTTCCGGACCAATAATGAAAAATCAGTATGTAACTCACCTTTCCAATGGCACATACACTGTAAAAGTTCAATCTCAGGGAAATCTTTATAGCGCAACATACAACAGATCATTTACCATAAAAGGGAATCCACTATCACTGGATGTAATCTTTTCTCCATATTATACAAAAGTTACTTTCAATGAAACCCATCTCCCAAATAACACAGAATGGTTTGTAAATCTTAGCAATGGAAACAACAGTTCATCCTCAACGGGAAACATTACATTTTCTCTCCTTAACGGTTCCTATTCCTATACAGTATCTTCCCTTGATAAAAACCTAAGGGCCAATTCTTCTTCCTTCAACGTTCAGGGTGTATCTCTTAATATAAAGGTATCTTTCATTCCTGTTCTGTGCGATGTCAATTTCACTGAGAATGGACTTCCCTATGGTGCTATATGGTACGTAAATGTATCCGGTCAATCAGGTTCAGGTCCAATAGAGGCAGGTTTCTTCAATATGGAATTAGAAAATGGCTCCTATACAGCAAAAATTCAGACCGGTGATAAGATGTATCATCCAGTCTATGTCTCAGGTTTCACTGTTAATGGTTCAAAAAGGATTCAGGTACAGTTCTTGCCCACAACATACAGGATCACGTTTGCCGAACATGGAATTCCAAATAATACTGAATGGTACCTAAATCTCACAGGGACAAGCGACGAAACTCAGACCAATCATTCTGAGATAAATATGTCATTAACAAATGGCACCTATGATTTCATAGGTTCCGCATATGAAAATGCAAGGTTTTCAGCCAACGGGACCTTCACGGTTAATGGTTCAAATCTTACAGTTCCAGTAAACTTCTCCAAAGCATTTCTTGTCTTATTCCAGGAAGATGGTCTAAAATCTGGTTTATACTGGTCAGTTCATATATCCAACGGTTTAGGAAACACTACCAAAGCAGGACAGAGCATATCATTTTACCTGACAAACGGATCATACAGTTACACTGCCATGGCATCTGAAATTTCTTATCACGCAAAATACAACAGCAATTTCAGAGTCTCAGGCTTACCTGTAACTTTAAATGTTACATTTGTTCAGGTCAAGTACAGAGTCACATTTACAGAAACAGGAATACCAAATGGAACAGTGTGGTATGTGAATATAAATTCAATAAATGTGTCATCAAGTTCCTCCTCATTCATATGGGGTAATCTAACGAACGGTACATATTCATTCTCTCTCTATTCCAAAGGATACGTAAGCAATTCTACATCTAGCTTCACTGTAAATGGGAGCAATGTGGTAATCCATGTTACATTCAATAGGAATAAGGTAAACTCAGGATTTTCTGTTTTGCTAATAATACTCCCGGTCATTGCTGCATTAATAATAGTGCTTTTCTATTTCGCTTTCAGGAAAAGGAAGTGGTAGATTGATTATTTAGAATTACCCCTATTTTTCAAAAGAAACTTCCTTTGAATTATTTTTTAACACTTATTGAATCATCCTGGTAGAGATTAGATTGGTTTTCGGGCATTATATTCCTCATCCCATTAATCTCAATATTTCTCTCTTTGTAAGATAATTTATGAATTTTTCTTCTTTCCTAAGCCAGTTTTCTTGCTGCCTTTGAAATGCCTTCATTTGTCGTGGGGTGCTGGTCTGGGAATTTTGCAACATCATTTACTGTAAGGGAGTTAAAGACAGCTGTTCCTATCTCATTTATCAGTTCAGGTGCATTTATGCCCACAACCCAACCTCCTACAATCCTTCCTGAGGACCTTTCAACAAACAGTCTGATTTCCCCATCCTGCTCTTCGTACATTTGAGCACGGGAATCTTCTGAGAGAGCATAGGAAATTTCCACAATATCCATTCCCATTCTCTTTGCCTCATTTCTCAGTATGCCCACATAGGAAATTGGAGGGAAGGTAAAGATGGATACTGGAACATCTGTGAAGTTCATCTTATCCTCATTTCTTCCAATTATATTGTTTGCAGCTACAATGGATTCTCGTACGGCTGCGTGGAAATATGGGGTTTTTCCTGTAATATCTCCTGTTGCGAATATGTGTGGAACACTGGTTCTCATTGTTTCAGATACCTCGATTATCCCTCTCGGATCATATTTTATTCCCGTAAGTTCAATTCCTTCCGGAATCACTCCCTTTCTTCCTACGGCCAGCAGAACTTCATCCGCTTCCATGTCAAGGTCGACTCCATTTTCTGTATAGTTAATTCTTAAATTCCCCCTCTTTCCACTAACACTCTTGATTGTAGTGTTCAAATGAACACGAAAGGGCGTAATGAGTGGATATGAATATTTCACCAGATCTCGATCCACATTTCTTAAAACAGTTTCAGTTCTCACGAACAGATGGATCTCTGTGCCAAGATTGTGGAACATACTGGCAACTTCCAGTGCAATATAACCTCCACCTACAATCACCATTTTCTTTGGGATATACCTGAAATCAGTGGCAAACCTGAAAACATCATCACTTGTTATGCACTGATCAGACCCAGGAAAGGAAATTCTTGAAACAACAGTCCCAGTGGCAATTATGCAGAAGTCAAATTCCACATCTATCTGGCCGCCTTCTGATGTAATTAGAGCACTTTTCTCTCCGGTAAATTTTACCGTACCTTTTATAAAAGTAAGATTTTTGAATGCAGACATCTCCCTTTTGTGCTGTTCAAATCTGACCTGTTGCACCTTATCCTTATGTTCCTGCAGGGATCTGAAATCTACACTATGATTAAAATTAAGCAGTCTCTTACCCCTTGACTTTATCTCAATCAGTTCCCTCAGTGTCTTTGAAGGAATGCAACCCAGGTAAAGACAATTACCTCCCAGTACCCCTTTTGGATCTGCCATCAAGACACTTTTACCTGATTCAGCAAGCTTAAATCCGCCGGGATATGCTCCACCACCCCCGCCTATAATGAGTACGTCAACTTTTATGTTTATCCATTTCCTTATAGTATTTATATGCTGAAACTTATATGTGATAACCCACCTGTAAATTCCCTCAATCAGTCTCACTATGGATATATAATGAAGATTGGTACTCATATTAAATGAATCTCAATTTTCCCATACTTATTCCAATTTAATTGTCTTCTCAGCTTTTTAATGATAAGGATGTGGTGAATGCACCACTGATTATGAGGAGTGTACCTCCAATAATTGTGTATATATCAGGTACCTGCTCCAAAAGAACAAGTGCAAATATTATGGCGAATACTGGATCAAGATAACTTAGGATTGAAACAAGCTGTATGCTTAACTTTTTCATGGAATCATACCATAAAAAGAGTGCAGCGACTGTTTGTATGAGACCTGAAAATACGGCAATGAACAGATCGATCCATGTAAATGAGAACTTTACGAGAAAGAGAAAGGGGAAGAGGATTATTGTTGACAGGAATACCTGAATGAAAACAAGATTCAAAGGCTTAACAAACTGAGTTGAATGCTTGCTTACAATTGAAAGCAGGCCGTAAGTGATACCTGAGAGAATTGCGAATAGGACTCCAAGAATATTAATATCCAGATTTCCGGTGGACATGATTATTATGCCAGAAAACGAAATAAATATTCCGAGAGCGCCACTCTTTGTTATTTTTTCCTTCACCAGGGGAGAAAGAAGTACAGTTATAACGGGACCTGAATAATAGAATATGATTGCCTCAGATATGGGAATGATATTAACCGCATAGAATAAAAAAACCCAGTTGGCTGCCAAGAGTATGCCGGATAAGACAACATAAGCATTAAACAGAGCGCTCAGGTCCCCTCTTATGTCCTTTTTCATTAAGGAGTAGAGAACAATGGTGGAAACAAAAACCCTGAAAAAAACAAAGACCGGTGAAGGAAGGGCAGACCATACAGAAAATATGGGTATTGAACCCCATATTACTGTTGAAAGCAATATTTCCGTAAGCCCAAGCTGTTTTTTATCGAAATCGATCGAACCATCCTTTTAGAGGTCTATAATAAAAATAATAAATAGTTTGTTACCTGTCTAAGATTGCCGAGGGAATTTCTATTCGATGTCAAGTTCAACTTCATATCCAAGGCTTTTAAAATCAGAGGATTTAGATGTAAGGAACTTTTTTACATCCTCACTTATTCTGCTGAATGCAAGCGTCATATTTTTCTTATTCACATTCACAACAACAAAACCCAGGGTTTTATCTTCCGGCATTATTTCATCCGTTCTTGCAAAATCCCTGATAAAATCGTCCATATATTCGTCAATATAATCAGATCCTAACATCTCATAAAGAAAATTAAGAGAATCCTTGAATTTTGACATTTCAACACAAATGGTTGATGGATGACCCCCACTGAGGGTCATATTATACATGGCACACTCAGTCATCTGATCATTTCACTCTTTTAAGGTACCATCTCTCTGCGCCATCTTTTTCTCTGTTATAGCTCTCTTCAAGCGTTGCTGGTGCTCCCATTACTCCTGCCTCTCCCTCCTGCCAGTTCACAGGCGTTGCCAATTTCCTTTCCCAGTTGAACTTAAGAGCCTTTATTACTCTTAATATTTCGCTTATATTCCTTCCAACCTCTGCTGGATAATAGGCAATCCACCTTACTCTCTGGTTTGGATCAATAATGAAGACGCCTCTCACAGTAAGGCCGTCCTCGGGATTTATAACATTGAACTCAGAGGCCACTTCTTTGTTTATATCTGCTATTATGGGGAATGGAATTTCAACCCCATACTTTTCCTTTATATCTCTCATCCATGCAATGTGGCTGTATACACTATCAATACTCAATCCTATTAGATTTACATCAAGCTTCTGGAAATCTGCATATCTTTCTGTAAATCCCAAAAACTCTGTTGTGCATACAGGGGTAAAATCTGCTGGGTGCGAGAACAGTAATACCCATTTTCCCTTAAAGGAAGATAGAGTCAGAGGGCCTTTCGTTGTGTTTACGGTAAAATCCGGTGCTTTTTCACCTAGTGCTATCGGCATTTTTGTCACCAGTAGCATTATATTATTAACTTTATTAACCACATTCATAAGTTGCAAAAAATGCATTTATCAACTCATTTTAATACTACTTTACGCGACTGTCTCCTGTAACCTTGATGTCACGCCCATCAGGAAATGGGTCCTCAATATTCCATTCCTCCATCATCAAGCACCAGGGGCATAAATTCATATTATTTTCATAGTATATGTGAGTATTAGAATTATGGCATATATGGAAATCTTCATGTCTCAGCTCATATATTTTTTGAAGTGCCTTTCTCCATTCCGTAAAATCTGGTCTAACCATTGGGCTTTTCAGTCCATAGACAAAGGCCCTTATGAACAGGGGCTTGATGGGATCAGGAATGGTAAATTCAGAGGGTGAGCCAAACTGCCTTGTTCCATTTCCTCCAAAATAGGGCGAGTTCCCTTTCTTTATGTTATCTGTTTCAGTGTATTCCGGATTATCCTTGAAGATTCCCCTGAAGGGATGGTATCCCAGCATCAGAATCCTAAATATGAGTACCGCAAAGGAGAACCTCCATGATACATCATCCACATTTCCCATTTTATTCATGGATAGTCTCTCCGGTGCGGTATACTCTGGGTTACCTACAATTCTACCAAAATCATTTTCTCCCCTTATAATAAAGGAATCACAATCAATCAGGGCAACTCTCATATCCCTGTCCACTAAAATATTTGATGGACTCAGATCCGGAATGATATATCCCTTCTTCCAGATATCTTCCATTATGATACTCAAATTGAGGGCAATCATGAAGAGACTACTCCACAACCTGAGGCCGATCCAACCACTTTCCATTATGAGTTCAGTCCTTGTCTCTGTTGTGTATACATTTTCAAGCATCTGCATATCCTCAAATCTCTTCATGGTAAATCCAACAAAATTTTCAGGTTCGGGATGGCCTTCATAAAGTATGGATTCAGGCCATGCAAGTCCATCCATTCTTTCAGGAGGTTTGATAATCATCTTTCTTATCTTTTCCATTCTCAGTTTTCTTAATCTTTTATTTTCAAGGCTTCCATCCGCATATATTTTTGCAAATTTTTCAGGCTGGCCTATTACTTCGTATATTTCCCCTTCCCCGCCGGAGTGTATCTTCTCTCCAAGTCTTATAAAATTTGAAATCTCCCGTCCGTCTGGAAGGATTTTCCGAATGGTAAGCCTTCTTGCCTGCATCAATTTCCCTCACTGTAAAACATTATACCAAGTGTCTTGTCATCAGAGGAAACATTTCTGAATCTCTGGCTTTCAAGCATATCCTTAATATCGGCTGACATCTCCTCAGGTGATATATTTTCCTCTGTAAAGGAGGCCATAGTTTCAAAGAAATCCCTGAAAGGGTAAAATTTCGAATTTTTCTTTTCCATAATCGCATTCTGTATTCCGTCTGTGAAGGCGAATAACATATCATAATTTCTGAAGGTTCCAGTTCTTAAAAATTTCATATAGGAAGATGAGGTCAAAAAGACGGTTTCATTTGCATATTCGGTCACCAATGGTTCAGACAGAGTATAAAAATTATCTCCCCTCCTTCCCACAACTCCCCCATCGCCGATCTGGGCAATCCTTATCCTGTTTCCGTAGGATATAAGAACTATAAGCGTTGTGGCATAATCCCTGAATTCATATCCATCAAGTATTGCATAATGGGCTATGCTGTTTCTGGCATAGTTTACCATATTAATCAGGTTTACCCTCTCTGGAAATCTCCTTTCCCTTAGATATTCCATCACGGATCTTACTGCAACCCTGGAACCTGCGCCACCTCTCACCGCGCTGCCGGCACCATCCCCAAGCGCCATAATGGCACAATTATCAGTACTCATAAAGGATATGTAATCCTGGCATTCTGTATTGGAAGCGATATGGGAAGGTCCCCGAACACTTGATCCAGCAAGAATAAATTTTTTCATTTTGGAACTCTCTTCCCCCAGCTATCCGTTGGATCAAGTTTAATCTGTTCTGAAGTACTACTTCTCGATGTTGAGGCGATGCTTTTACTTAACCAGTCAAACATTTCACTAAATTTTTGTTCCTCCATCCTTATTGGTGGCTCCACAGATATTTCACCAAGCAGTTCCATGTCCGCATCATCTATTCCCACGGCGAAGAATAGAAACTTTCCATTTTTAACACCTTCGTGAACCTTATCCAATACAACCTTCCATTCCGTTTTCATCTGTTCATTCCCTTCTGGATGCATATCTGTTGGTGATCCATCAGTCATGAGCCAAATCCATGGCCTGAAATACTGAATTCCATTCTTACTGTATTCCAGTTTTCTCTCCTCTATTTTTGAAATCGCATAGAGGATGGCCTCACCCATTGAGGTCTTTCCCTTTGGTTCCATAATCAAGGCATTCTCGTCAACTATGTCAACCGTGGAGAATGGTAAAATCTGTTTAACATCATCATTGAAGGAAACCACAGAAATTTCAACTCTTTTTCTTGCAAGATCATCCTTTCTCAGGTCCTTCAAAAATTTTTTAAGCCCTTTCTTCAGCTCCATTGAAGGCTCTCCCTCCATAGACCCTGAATTATCCAGCACCAGTACGACAGGGCATTTTGGTTCTGAAGGATATCTTAAAGGAATCGCTGAGGATTCCAGTTTTTTCCTGAACATGTTATGATAAATTTAAAAGTGTATAATAATGTTTTTAGATATTTTTGGCAAGAAAATTCATCATCTATAGCCGTCTGCATATGGGAAAGAAGGTCCTCCATAATAACCAGACATTTTTTGTGAGGCTGTTGCTTCGCTGGATATGGCATTACCCATATTCCCATACACCTTTGCAATTTTTTCTTCGACTGGCATATATATTTTCAGGGCCTCTATTACATCTTCCTTTTCTATTAATTTGTGTTCCATGGAAACTGCAATATCTCCGGCTGCCCTTACAAGGCCTCCAAGTTCCCTCAGCCTTAAAGTAAGTGCGTTCTCCTTTCCATCCACAATCATAGCCCTTCTCTTTCCCTCCTCTATGATCAGGGAAGCTCCCTCAACCGTCATATGAGGTATCTTTCCATCGCTGTTAATTTCCTGAGATATGAACTGCAAATACCTGTAGGCATTTTTATCATTATAGGGCATGGTCACCTCCATTAAGACTTCATATCCGTTACCTGATATCCTTGATCTAAGTGGGCTCAATATCTGAGGAAGGTCCTGTATATTGCATGCAGCTACGAGAATAAAATCGGTTGGCACATTATCCACTCTAACGCTGGCTCCTGCACTTTGAGGGTTTCTTCCTGTAATTGGGAACTTCTTTTCCTGCATTGCCGTTAGTATTGATCTCTGAAGATCACCCAGATGTGTGATTTCGTCAATAAACAATACACCTTCGTGGGCTTCGTGAACTGCACCTGCAATAACCCTTTCATAGGGGCTGGTTCCGAGCTGCGGGTGACCACCATAGGGATCGTGCCTTACATCTCCAAGGAGTTCTGTTTCACTTGCACCTGTAGCTAGAATAAATGTATTCCTGTTTATGGGCACAATTACCTTGCTTGGGCTTTTCCGATCCATTTTCCTCTTTCTTTCAAGTGTACGTTCATCAAGCACTCTTATGAATTCATTGGCTCTTTCGTACTCAATTACCTCTTCCTTTTCCCCAACTTTTCTGGTTGTAGTTACTCTTTCAGAGTTATTCTGAACGCCAAGTGCCTGTCCAAGTACGTTAAACATATCGCCAAAGGGTCCCTGGTTTACATTTTGAACCTTGGATTGCCCACATCTTGGACATGTTGTTTCAGTATAATTGGAAATAAATCCGCATCGTGTGCATCTATAGCCAAGACGTTCTGACACATCTGGTGGTACTTCTTCAGGGCTCACAAGATACCCTTCCGCTGCGTTCATGTCTTCTTCCTCTTGTTCCACCTGAGCTCTGCTCTTTATTTCCACAAAAGGTCTCTCAGGGTATCGTGGATTATGTATTACTCTGACTTCGTGCTCAGGCTTTTGAATTAGGAAGGACATAGCCTGTGCAATCATGGATTTTCCAACTCCGGGTGGTCCAACCAAAAGAAGATTCCTTCTCTGTTTGGCTGCAACCATAGCTATTCTCACAGCCTCATCCTGACCTATGACCCTCTCAAGAGGATCAGAAGGTATTTTTACGTCCATTGTGGTTCTTATATTTTCAAATTTCAATTCTTACGCCTCTTCAAGTGGTACTACTTTCATGTCCTCTGGTTTTTTAGTAATATTTCCCTTCCTTATTCCGTATATCACTCTTGCCCCTTTTTTGTGACATATATCAACGAGTCTCTGGGAAATTACTCCACCTGTAAGAACATAGGAAATCTTATCCATATTTTCGATCTTCTCAGGTGCATCCGCAAGTGGAAAAGATCCTGCAGTTTTTCCGGTATCGTCAAAAACTTCAGTTTCTTTTGAATTCAGGAGATAATTCAGTTTTCTTCTTACGCTATCTGGATCCTCTAAGGAAAATTCCTTCTTTTTACTTTCCTGTTCTGTTTTAGCCTCATTTTTCAAAGGTTCCTCAACATCTCTTCTGGAGTTATCCTCTCTATTTTCCTCCACATGAGTGTCTTTTTGTGGAACCTTTTGATACTCCTTCTTTTCTCCATGTTCTTCCCTTGGATGCTGCTGTTCCCTCTGATGTTCGTGATGTTCTCTCTTTTCGTGATTTTCGTGGTTCTCTTCCTTCACTGAATCCTGCTTCTCTTTTTCAGTGGATTTATCGTTTCTTTCCTGATAATTCTTCAGGTCTTCATTCATACCTTTCATTGCCAGATACTGTTCTGTGGGTGTCTTATATCTCAAGGCTTTTACTATCTGTTTGTACGTTAATTCTTCCACTTCTGTTCCTGGTGGGGCTCTTGCAACGAAGTCAACTTCTGCAACCTGAAGCATCTCCTTCAGTATCAGGTCTCCTCCTCTGTCCCCATCTAAAAACACCGTTGTGGTCCTTTCCTTTGAAAGTTTTTGAACGGTTTTTGGAATATTAGTACCCTGTACCGCTATTGTATTTTTTATTCCATACTTCAAAAGGTTAAGAACATCATTCCTACCCTCAACAACTATCACGGCGTCAGAATCCTTTATGGCAGGTCCCGCCGGAAGTTTATCCTCTCCATAGGATATTATTTCCCCTCTTTCCACCTCTTCTCTTACAGATGCAATTATACTTTCGCTGACGGTTTTTCCAGACTCGGACATCTTCTTATAAAGTTGCTCAGCTCTTTCAATAACCTTCTTTCTTTTCTCCTGCCTCACATCTTCAACTTCTTCCACGTCGACCTTGGCTTTACACGGTCCTATTCTGTCTATAGTCTCCAAAGATGCGGCAAGAATTGAGGATTCAACCTGATCAAGACCTGATGGAATAAGTACAGTACCTTCTGTCCTGCCCTTCTTGCTATCTATCTCAACCTCTATCCTCCCTATCTTTCCACTCTTTTGAAGGTCTCTCAGATCGAGCTCTTCACCAAGAAGACCCTCAGTCTGACCAAAAATTGCGCCTACAACGTCTGGTTTTTCAACCACCCCATCTGCAATTATCTTTACCTTTATCAAATACTTCGTGATATTTGGATCTACATTCATTTATTTCACCTCTTGTTACTATGGGTCGAATTTTCATACCTTTCCAACTAACCCATTTTCCAAGCATCAAATATTAATTGCTTGTTCGTATTTAACTTTTTGAAAATTACGCCATATATTTTGCATAATGTCTTATATCCTGAACTCTCGAATCATTACCACCATTAATCTCTAATTTGTGGTTTTATCACTGGTTCATGGGCCGATGGAAAACATACTTGTATGAACGTGTACCATACTACGATCCAAAGATACGGAACACCAGCTACCATTACAGGTATGTGGGAAGGAAGGAAGACGGCAAGGCTAGGAAGGTAAAGAGTCTCATATGCATGTCGAAAACTTAAGTTTCATGGAAAAGTAATAAATGGTTGTTGAATATATCAGTCTGCTTAGTTATGATAAGGTATGGTATAGCTGGTATTCCTCTAACCGGAAAGGGGAGAACCTTCATAGATTCCGTTGAGGAGGCTTACAAACTAGGATTAAGTGCTCTCGAAGTTCAGCTGTTAAGGGTCAATTTCCAGCAAAATCCAGGCCTTGAATATTCTGGTATGAGACCAAGAGACAATGAAAACTCAATCATAATAGATGTTCTCAGACCCAATGAAGATGGCGACTATTCTAGCATAGGCACCGAGACAGTGATTCAGGACGAAGACATAGTTAAGGAACTTTTCTGGAACATGGCAAAGAATTATGATGAACTTGAGCTGGGCGGGGAATTAGCAAATGAGCTGGATATTCTCCTATCAATTCATAGCCCTTATTACATGGATATGCTGAACGGAGGAGAAATTGCTGAAAAATCAATAGATCACCTTAAGTGGGCTCTTATCATCGGTAAGGCCATGGGAGCAAAAAGGGCAATAAATCACACAGGTTTCTACGGAAAGACAAAAAAAGGAAGTTTAAAGGATGCAATGGAGGTATATCAGGCGATCAGCAGTGAAATGGGTCACGAAAAAGGTTTCCCCTACATAGGTGTGGAAACTTCAGGCAAACCTGAGATATTTGGTACAGCTGATGAAGTAATAGCACTTGCAAAGAAGAATAGTAACATAGAACCTATCTTAAATATGCCACATTATCATTCACTGACAGATGGAAGTCTACTCAATGCTAAGGATTTTGTTGACATCACTGAGCAGTTCAGGTTGTATGCAAAGGGGGATCTGTACGTTGAATTTTCCGGTGTGGAGCATGAAGGCAATGTAGAGACCAAATTAACAGCAATCAAGCATGGTGATCTCAAGTTTGAGACCTTTGCAGAAACACTTCTGGATTATCAAGATGATATAACAATCATCTCCTGTTCTCCACTTCTTGAACATGACGCTCAGTATATGGAAGCGATATTTGATAGAAACTTCATAAGGCGCCAGCAAAGAAAAAAAGAGAGAGGTAAGGAAAATTGAGAAACTATCCTGTTAAAAAAGGTTTTAAAACAGATACTGGAACAATATCAGCAAAGATTGAAAAGTATACAAGGGAAATGAATGTAAATGGAAATACGATTGTGTTTTCACTTCCAGGAATACCTAAAATCCTTATTGAGTGTGGAAGGAAAACGCTTGATGTTGAGACCGAAACTGACACATCATACAGTGATCCAATGAGTTCCCTGAAGACCTATAATAATCTAATAACCGAATTAACTGGTTATGACTCTAAGGAAAGAAAGAAGAGAATGTCAAAAATTGATTGATCTTCTCAGGTTTTCAAATTTAAAAATAGATTGTAAAAACCAATAAATTAAATGATATCCATTCACTGGAAAAAATTCATTCCCTGTTGGAAGTTTTCTAAAATCTATTTGATCTTTTATTTTCTCTTCAACTTTTTAGGATAATCTATAACTTATGATTGACTGAAGAACTATTCTGTTCTATCAGAAAAGGAAAGTTAGCGTCTACCATCTTTAAATATCTCGATATGTATACCCATCACGCGTGGCGTTTTAGGATCTCACACTAGTGCACATGAGACTGACATAAACAGGAGAGTATACAATAGCTATGCTTTATTATCAGATCGGAGAATGACGCCTAAAGGTAAGTCTTCAATACGATCGAAAATATGACAATAGATTCGGCAAGAATTAGGTATGAGCGATATTAGCCGAGGAAGATCATACTTACTGTCTTCTCCGAAAACACCTAGGTATTCATCATATTCAGTGATAATTTCCGAATAGTTAGGATGAGGGTATTACTGCTATTTGGATTGATTAATGCCTATAATGGCTGATATTCTATAATAATATTCATATACCATGTTTTCATAGGATACTTCTGGTTGCCGGAAAGCCCAGACACGGCTCTAGTGATAAATTCGAAATTCGGGAATGGAAAAAGAGACAGGGGTTTGAAACTTAAACTAAGAGCTTATTTAGGGATCAATCGATCTATTTTTCCGTAATAACCGTAAGGTCTTTTTTCGTTTGTGTGTTCCCTATAATCCGAACATGACAAGGAAGATCAATACAATCAACGGTAAAGAATACGAATATGATGTGTCAATGGTCTGGGATCCTGACCATAGAAAGAGGCACAAGGTCTCAAGGTATATTGGAAAGATTGTGAATGGAAAACCAGTTAGGGTCAGGGAGTTCGTCTCATTGAAGGGCATATATGAGATCGGTCACCTGGAGCTGGCATGGTCTCTCATGTCAGATGTGATCAGAACCCTCAGGAAAACATTCCCCGATGATCACATGAAGATCCTTGCACTGGCTTTCAACAGGGTCATATATCCAATGCCCCTGAACTCGGTGAAGTCATGGGTTGAGAAGACATATCTTGCCAAGATTGTGACAGAGATTTCGCCAAGGTCACTTTCATCCATGCTGAGGAGGATAGGTTAGGAAAGTGAAAAGCAGAAATCCATCTTCCGATCGCTCATGAATAAGAACGAGATCATAGAATACGATACATCATTACTCTTTTCATATTCTCCGGGAATAAGCATGGCTGAATTCGGCCACAACAACAGCTACGTGACGCTTCCAATGATCAAGGTGATCCTTGGCTTTTCGCGATCGAGAAACGAGCCATGCTACATCCGTTCTGATCCCGGATCTGTCCCGGATATCAATACACTGAGATCATCACAGAATGATGTCCCGCCTTGAACACTGTTTGTCATGGATAGAGGTTTCATTGACTATGACAATTTTGACACCATGGATACCGGCGGGATTTACTTCATCACACCAATGAAAAGGAACTCATGGATCATGGATTATTCCTGTGAAATGAAGGATTTCTTCATGTTCAGGAATCGTGCCATAAGAGATTCCGTAAAGAAAACCGGTAAATACGATCTGCATCTCTTTGAGGATCTCCTCATGAAGGCGTATAGGGAGAACGATTACTATGCAAGGATTTCAGAGGGTAAACGGATCGATTTCCTTCCGGAGAGGGCAGGGAAGATCGCAATACTCAACAATGCAGGCGAGAAGTCACAGAAAGTCTTTGAACTGTACAAGTTCAGGAATGATGTCGAAGAATCAATCGATGCGTTCAAGAATCTTCTCCGAACAGACACACCATACCTGAGGGATGATGATACCCTGCGAGGGTATCTCTTCGTTTCATTCATATCTCTCATTGCATACTACCGCATCCTGAGCCTGCTGAAGAAAAAGGGTATTAATGATCGGATAAGCGTGAAGGATGTGGTCCTTCAGCTGTCAAAGATCCATCTGACTGATGTGGGAAACAGATCAATATTGGCGGAGATACCAAAGAAGGCTCGTGAACTTGCAGAACTGCTAGGCATGGAACCAGATCTGTTCCCTGAAAGTGTTCTGAGTTAAGTTTGAAATGCTAAAGAAGAGTATGAAGAAACCCGTTATATCAGAGAAACTCGGGGTGAACCGCAATACTGTGTACAAACTGGTCAGTTAAACTGGAACAGAGTGGTGACTGGCATGACAGGAAGCAGCCAGGTTCAAAAAGTAAGCTGACAAGGGATCAGAAGGAGAAGCTGAAGAGAATAATAGACAGCGGCCCCAGGTCATATGGCTATGATACCGATCTGTGGACACTGAAGAGAATATCTGAAGTTATATCAAGAGAGTATAATGTTGATTACAACACTACACACATCTGGCGTGTGCTGAAAAACCTCGGTTATTCGGCATAGATTCCTCTTGCAACAGCCATGGAGAAGAATACCGAATACGTGAAGGAATGGCTTGAAAGGAATTACCAAAAATATGTGAAGGAGGCAAAGGAGAAGAATGCGACCATTCTGTTCTAGAATGAATCCGGCGTTCAAAGCAGGCCCAATGTAAGGAGGGTATGGTCACGGAAGGGAAAGAGACCAGTCATGAGGGTGAGGGATAAGATATCCATATCCTCTGTCGTATCTGTGGATGGCGATCTATATTTTGCCATAAAGGAGGGGGGCATGAACGAGGATGACATCCTCTCATTTCTGGATAAGCTTTGCTCCGAAATAGCGGGATTTCTTTACATATGCTGGGACACCATCATGATACACAGGAGCGGTAAGGTCAAGGAATACCTCGGCACGCACAATGATCAGCTAATTACAAGGTGCATACCTGCATATTCTCCTGAGATGAATCCCGATGAACTGGTATGGAATGCCTTGAAATATCAGGAGCTTCCAAATTTCTGCCCTGAAAGCATGGATGATCTGAAGAATGTTGTGACATCCACCATGAACAAACTGAAGAGCAACTCGGAAAGGCTAAAAAATATAATCAGAGGCTCAAGCCTTCCCTTACCACCCTTAAAAGGAAAAATCAAACGAAATAAGAATAAGAGGCAAGGTCCAGAAGTTCATCAACGATTCAGTTCCATACTTAAGTTAACACTTCAAAAAATAACTCTCAATGTCGTTTTCTAATATAATATAACAACGGTGCACTTGATATTCCAGAAGAGGAAACATCGAAATTAGACGTTTGATTTTGCAAGTGAATTCTGCATAACCTGATCAATCTGAACGGATAGACTACTTTTGTCTAAAAGTGCATCCCGAAAAAATCATTTTAATGAACAAATGCTGAGGAATTTATTAGGTTTTATTATGAAAGTTTTTTAGTTCGCATATTCCGATTAACAGAAGGTTTCATATATTAGGAAATGTTTTTTAGATATGTTTAAGATAAATAATCAGGTTCTAGTCGTTCTTATATTGATACTTTTCCTAGGAGCATCTTTTGCAGGTTTTGCATGGAGCAAATCAGTATCTACCACCCAAAATCCTAAAAATACATATGGGGGGTTAAAAAATTTTCCAGTAAATGTTGGACAGCAAACTAAACTTGGTATTAAAAATGTAAACATTTTGCATAATAGATTAGGCAAAGTTCCGATAAGAAATAATAAATTTATTATGGACAATCAAGGAAATAACTTTAATTCAAGAGTGTTTACAAATCTCAGCTCCTATTATGAGAAAAATTTCAACAGAACTATTTTGGGTATTGAATATATAATCTCAAACGACTCAAGTATATTATATGTTCCGGAGTTAGAAAATAGTAGTTATTCGTTTGTTTCCATATTTAATGGGAGTATTATTCATACTTTTTACATTAGGAATAACTTCATAAACAACATATTTAGTTTAAATAATGGATATCTCATAGCGGCCGAAAATTTTACAACAAATAATGTAGGAGTAAATGAATTTTATATCATAAATTTTAATGGTTATCAAAAAATCGCCCTAAAATCAATTAATGCGTCATTGGCATCCCCAATATCAACAATAGGTAATATAATATATATGGACTATAACTACAAAAACGATACTTATCTTTTGGCTTTCTATGAAAATGGTACATTAGATTGTAACCTCACAAAGATCGCAAAAATTCCAACTTATTTTGGGGTAAATGCTATAAGAATGAACGAGGGTATTCTATTCTTAGGCGGCTCCATTTATGAAAATGGAAGTATGTACTATGCCTTTGGATCAATTAACCTTTCAACAAATTCATTCACCTTGATCAAAAAATGGGATAGCTTCAGTAAACCAGATAACGAGTACCGGGAGGGAATTTGCCAAATGTTTCAATATGGTGGTAAAGTTTTCTTGATTGGAGACCGATTTTATTATTACACCACCGATAATGGCACAAATGCTTCATTTGCTTCTTTGGGTTATACCATGGGTGTTTTTAATACGACTTCGGGTAACTTTAGCTTTTATTCACCTCCGGTGCCAAATAGCTCATTATTTGGATATATTAGTAGTGATGGCAATCCACTCGTTGATAATTCCATTTTTTTGTATATGGAAGATTATAATCAAAATTATACTGAGATGAGTGAGTCATACAATTATGTGTATGAAATTCTATTAAATGTTAATACACTGAAATTTGAAAATATAACGAACAGATTCTCGCAGAATTTCCCATTAAGTGATGTTACATCATGGAAAGGAAATTTCTATATCTCGGCTTATTACGCAGGTATTTTAGGAAATCCAACTTTAGTTGAATATAACTTAACAACTGGAATGAAAAATATACCATCATTCATACTGTCTACAGGTTGTATGGATTATCCAAGTTACTGGAACTCACAAAGCATTCAGGGTGATGGAGGAATAATGACAGTTGGAGGGAACGGTTTTGCTTTTTACAATAAAACAGGTATTTACACAAATGGTGCCATCGAGAATAGCGGTTTCCTGATAAGTGTGGCATTTCAGAAAAATGAATTTTTGATGGTCGGACAAGATTATTTCCCCAAGGAAGGTATAATTGCCTATCTTTATTTTCCATCAAATAACACTGTTGATAATGTTACTTCCCTATTTTCCAAAGGTCTCTCAGAAAATGATACGCTATTTTCAGTCTCGCCAGCAAATGGTGGATTTATAGTTGAAGGAATAATGGAAACTACAACTAAAGATTTACCACTTTTATATTACTATAACATTACTTATAATAAAGTAACAAATCTTAGCTATGATTTTTCTCCTTGGCTTTCCGGCATTAACGGTGGTCAGACGGCATATTCTAATGGATACACATATATAGCATACAGATACCAGGGAGGGATTTGGGTTTCTTATTATCGCAATAATAGTATGAATATAAAAGGTGTTAATGTCACAGGGAATTTTAATCCACTTCAAGGTCAGTATTCTCCTTTCCGCCTCGATTTTATGGTGGCAAATGGAAGTAATTTATATATGTTCGGCTATACCGGCACAGATGATGATCAATTAGAAGAAATTGGATATAACGCATCTAATAATCTTATAATCACAGGGGGCACAATTACTAAAAATAATGGTATGAATTACCAGTACGCCATTCTTTATGATGGTAATGCTCTCATCTTGGGCTATGAATCAACATCCGGTGACACATTTGCAATCGAATATAAATCATACAATTCTAATTTTTCATTAACCTATTCAATGGTAGATAGTCATTTTGGGTCAATATTTAGCGCATCTGAATTCAACGGTAGTGTATTCATTAGTGCAGGCTCTTTCTCTGATCTATTATTTGGAATATGGGATTTAAATTTAAGTAATTTCAGTGTCAGAAATTATGTGGTCACATTCGAAGAAAAGGGATTACCTGTCGGCACATCATGGTCGGTTATTCTTAACGGCATTAATGAATCTTCAACATCCAGCACCATAACATTCACAGAACCAAATGGAACATACACATATAAAATTTCAACATCCAATCAAGAATATGTTCCTTCTGTATGTTCAGGATCGGTTGAGGTTAATGGTTCATCAGTTTCAAATCCCATCGATTTTGTAATAAAGAAATACGAAGTTTTTTTTAATGAAAGCGGTCTACCATCTGGTGTAATATGGTATGTCTATATTTCGGGCGGGGCTTCAGTCTATAACCCTGCTCCTGAAAATTTGAGCATATGCCTACCTGACGGAACATACACTTATACAGTATCTTCACAGGACAGTCAATATGTCCCAAATGCTAAATCCTCATCATTTACAGTAAATGGAAAGAGCATTTCAATATCACTTTATTTTGGTAAACCTTATACTGCAACATTCAAAGAGACAGGATTACCCTCAGGAACAACATGGTATGTGAATCTATCAAGTGGAATGGATTCAGGAGCAATAACAGGAACATCCTATTCATTATCACTTCCAAATGGAACATATCAATATAACATATTTTCAGCTGACCCTCAATATATCCCAAATATCACTTCATCATCATTCGCAGTAAATGGAACATGCATTTCAATATCACTGTATTTTGGTAAACCTTATACTGTAACATTCACAGAGACAGGATTACCAGGGAACTCAACATGGTATGTGAATCTATCCAGTGGAGAAATATTCTCATCATCAACAAACACAATAAAATTCACAGAACCCAACGGAACATACTCATACACAGTATTAAAATACGATCAATATTCCCCAAGCTTATATTCAGGATCAGTAACAGTCTCAGGTAAGTCTGTATCTGAATCCATTACATTCTCATTGGTAACATATACAGTAACATTCACAGAATCTAATCTACCATCAGGAACAAGATGGTATGTGAATCTATCCAGTGGAATGGATTCAGGTCCAATAACAGGATCATCCTATTCCATATCTTTACCAAATGGAACATACACATACACAATAGCAACATCAGATCATGAATATGCTCCTGTTTCATATTCAGGATCAGTAACAGTCTCAGGTAATTCTGCATCTGAATCAATTACATTCTCACAGGTAACATATACAGTGACATTCACAGAGAATGGATTGCCTTCTGGTGTTAGATGGTACATCAATGTTACTGGTTTATATCCATCTAACAATCCAGCACCTGAGGGTATAGAACTGTATTTACCAAATGGAACCTATCACTATACTGTATCTACAGCTGATCCTCAATATATCCCAAATATAGCTTCATCATCATTCACCCTAGATGGAAATAACATTTCAATATCAG
>NZ_JBLSDF010000013.1:0-43497 GCF_052315355.1 Cuniculiplasma thermophilum | reverse complement strand
TGCCTCCCTTGCAAATGCAAGTGGATCATTCACAAAATATTGCCTGTACTTTTCCCTAAGAACTGTGTCGTAAAGGTCACTCACACAGTAGCATGGCTATCCCATGAATAAATGTTATTGTTCCCTTATCTGTTCAGGGAATGGGTTTTTAGAAATCCTCTGAAATCTATCAATACTTAACAATGGATATCTTTTCTCGCCCAAAATTTTGAGACCCTATAAATTTATAAAGCAGACTAAATAAACGATGTAATGTGGCATCCCTAAGCAATAAAAATAGTTAAATTCGCATTGGCATATGTGCTTTTACTTATTGAAATATATCAAGGCACGAGTGCAGCTATTTTGCCAGTTTCCTGTGGAAAAAAGTCTGAATTCAGCATTTCGAGCTACCTGTGGGTAAAAATTAACGGGTGTTAGGAAATGTCACGTCTTAGATTTTGTTGAACTCATTACCTATACTCGTCATCCATCAGTATTCCCCTGAGCAATTTGCCAACCAGGTAGATAGAAATATAGGATGCTGTAAAGACAAATGCTCCCACTACAATTACTGCAAAAATCTCAAGACCAAGCTGATGCAAAGCTGTGATTCCACCATCAAACAGTATACCATTGGGAAGGTTGGGTGATCCAGATGCATTTGCAAATGAGGTTTGAGTGAAGAAACCGATCATGAAAAGACCAAAGATACCACCAACCATATGGCCAGGGAGAACTCCTATTGGGTCACTGTACCATTTTGCCCTCGACAAAATTTTTTCTGCATATACAAATAGGGGCCCGCTGATTAAACCAAGAATTACTGCACTTCCTGGACTTACATATCCTGCAAGAGGAGTTATAACTATAAGTCCCATCAATACACCATTCACACCGTAAGTCAGTCCTGGGTCCTGTTTTGAAATCAGGTATTTTGTTCCCATGGTTGAAACCATCGCAGATGAAGCTGCCAGGAATGTTGTAATCACCACTATGACCGTCTCGGTGGTGAATCCAAGTTCACTTCCAGGGTTGAATCCAAACCATCCTACCCAGAGAAGAATGACTGCAAGAGCCAGCCAGCCAGAGTTAACGCTTGGATGCTCTCTTTTCGTTTCTGTCAACCCCTTTTTCTTTTCTTCCTGCCATATCCTAACCAGTATGGCCAGCGCTGCAAATCCCGCAGCCCCATGAACCACCAGGCCACCTGCAAAGTCACGCACTCCCATCATGTATAGCCATCCAGTCGGATTCCATATCCATGCGGCAGGAATTGTGTATATAAATATGAAGTACGCAACTGAGAATAAAACGAAGGCTGACATCTTAATCTTTCTAAGAACTACAACGCCAACCAGTGCAAGGGTTACTGAAGCGAAGGCTGTCTCAAATAAAAAGTAGGTGCCCGTGGATAGACCTGTGTTGAAGTAGTTTTTTCCAGTTAGCCAGAAGACTCCTGTGAGTCCACCAGAAAGATTTGCGGAAAAGAGACCAAGGAAAACATTGCTATAGAAAGGATTTCCAATCACACCGTCAATGGTGGGTGCAAAGGCGATGTTAAATCCAATCAGGCCCATGAAGAACAGAGATAGCCCTGTTATTATGAGAGTTTTATACAAACTTCTGTCAATCTTGTGATTGAGTTCTCCAATTTCAAGGAAACCCACAGAAATAGTCATTGTAAATACAAGCAAGGCGGCGAGTAATACCCACATATCATTGATTAAATTAGGCTGCATTAGAAGCACCTAAGTGAGGTATGGGCAAACTGTATTTTAATACTAGTTGCATATATATAGTTATCCAGTTTATAATTACACAAATTTAAAATTAATATTGAGCTGATACTTTATATAGTTTCTAATTTCAGATCTTAATTGGAATCATTGATGTAAATTTCATAAACACGTCGTCATAAAGGGCCAGAGTAATGAAGTGGAATCGAAGATCTTTGCCTTGTTTCAGATCTTTAAATAAAACACTAGAACATTGAAAATGTTAGTAATTGATTATAAATTATATGAATAAATTTATAATAATATAGATCTTATAAAGGATTATGGTTTACTATTTGTAATGAGATATACTAATTAAACCAAACTGACTGATTATATGAGAGTGTATCTTGAATCATCGAACATGTTCACATTGATTCTCACGCTTTTTCATTCTTTCTCCTATGCATTTTATTTGTTGAGGAAATTACAAAAGTGCCGGATAGATTCATGAAGAGAGAATCTTTTTTCCGCAAAAAAATTGAAATAGTATCGCAAAGTCTTAATCGATGTCAAATTGGTACACATTGAAAAATGCAGTTTATAGTAATGACAGGAGCATTATCAATTCGAAGACTTGAGTGTTCTAAAATCAGTCATACAAAAAGAACCCTCTAAGCACATTTAAAATAGCAATTTAAAGGACAAAAAGATATTTTGAATATGGTTCTACAGGTTTTTCAATCATACTGGAGAGGATGGGAATTTCTCCTTTGCCTCTTCGATTGTATGTACGACCTTCTTCTTGAAGGAATCAAATTCTTTGGGGCTCTTCGGATAATGGGCATAAAGATCATTCATCTCCTTCATCTTTTTGACTGTGTAAACCAGATTGGTGAATGCAGACATATTCTTCATACCCTTTATGACCATTTTTGCCTTTTCAGTCAGAGAGAGCTCAGGTACCATTCCAAGAGTAAGGTCAGAAGCCTCCTTTCTTGTAAGAAAAGTCTTCATTCCGTAATTTAATATGTCGTTGTTTAAGGATTGAAGATATATCCTGAACACTTCCATTCCTGCAGTCCTCGAACCGTACACTTCATTGAAATCAAGATTGTAGCTCCAGAGCCCTGAAACAGATGTATCATTATTGTGAATTGCCTTTGCAGCGTTCTTACCTGCAAGTATTCCAGAGAGAAGTGCAGGGCCGATTCCTCCCGCACTTATTGGATTTGGCATTGTCATACTGTCTCCCGCACCCATGTAGTTATCATAAACAAGGCTCTCCATCTGTCTCCTTACGGGCACAGACCATATGCCCTTCCCGTTATTGTCCTTCTCATCTATCTTGAGGCTTTTGAATACTGGAAGCCATTTCACGTAGTTATCAATCAGAGTCTGGAGATTGTCGTTCTTTCCAAATTTCTTGTTTCTTATGTCCAGACTTCTCTTCTGAACTCCCAATCCTATATTCACCTTGTTATTGCTTTTGGGGAATACCCACCCATAACCGCCAGGTGCGATCTCGTTATTAAGGTGAATCAGAGCATACTGGCTGTCAAAGAAATTTGAATCTTCGTGATCGAGTTCGTACTGGTAGATGTACCTTCCAGTGCTTTCAATATCGTCAATATCAACCATCCTGTCAATAAAGTTGTTCTCCGGAAGTTTTCTTCTGATAACTGTTGATACTCCAAGGGAATCAATTACAAGTTTGGATCGGAACTGAACCTTCTTTCCATCCTGATCTCTGCCCTCTATTCCGACAATTTTCTTCTCTTCCATCACTGGACCGTCAACCTCAAAGTTGTGCATATAGTCCACTTTCTGTGATAGTGCATATTTGAGTAATTTTCTTTCAAACTCAGGCCTATCAAGTGAATAACCTACACCATCAAATGGATACTTTGTCTTAAGATCGGGTGAAAGGGCAAGAACACCAGTAACTTTCAGATCAAGTTCTGGTTTTCCGAACTTTAGCCCTGTGTTCTTTTCAACAAAATCTATATGGGAACCTGCTACGGCGTCTCCGCATGTCCATCCCCAGACTGTTTTTCTTCCAACATTAATTTCGTCGTTTCTGTCTACCATAAGAACTGATGCCCCATCACGGGAGGCAATAGCTGCGGCAAGCATACCTGCAAGACCTGCACCAGCAACAATCACGTCATAATCCTTTGAACCACTCATGATAACACTTTCAAACTGTATAATTGATATGATTTAAAGATTTTTCATACCATTTTTCACTACAAATAGATTGTCAAACCCTTTTGCCCTCAAAATAGCCTCTGAACCATTCGGAATATGATGAATCCGGTATATCTCCATGTAAAATGATGATCTCCGGTGTCTCATAAGGGTGATTTTTCTTAAGGAATTCGATCACCTGTCCTTCATTTTCTGTTTTTATCAAAAGTATGATCTCATCATCAATGTTCAATTCCCCCTTCCAAATGTAAACGGATTTTACGTTTCTGACCATATTGACACACGGGGAATATCCTGAACTTACAAGTGCCCTGGACAATTTTTCACCATCATCCGGATTGGAAACGGTTGTCATGACTATTTTCATAAATAAGGGATCACAACTACTGCCTTAATTCCTTTCTCATCCTTGTGAATATATCTGTAGGGTCCCTTCCAGGGGAGGCCACACCATTGAATATTATGGATGTGTCTTCCATAATAAATCTCGGGAATATCATTTCTACTCCGCAGGAATATGCCTCAAAAAATGCAGTGGAAAATTTCTGATCTGTTATTTTGTTAGGATAAAAGTAATCGGCTCTTCCACGGAATAAGAGAAATACAACTCCTGTATTTCTCCCATCCTTTTTCAAATATGATAATTCCATGAGATGCTTGGCGCCCCTTATGGATGGGGCATCAGGAAATATAACGTAATTGTCAATCTGCATGGTGCATCCCTTGATCTCCACAAATCCATTCTCTATGGAAAAGTCAAAGCGCGAATCTTCATATTTGACCTCTCTCCCGGTAGGTTCAACTATGAATTTTTCCCCTATTTGATTGTGGAATCTTGTGTCAAGGAGTATGATTTCATCGTTCTTCAGTGCAGCAGTTATGGAATAATTTGTTCTATCTCCATGGGTCTTTCTTATCAGCACTTCTGATCCGGGATATATTAATTCTCTCAGCCTTCCTGGATCGTGGAGATGAACGTCCAGTTCCTTACCTTCCATCCTTACCTGAACCAGAAACCTGTTCTTTCTCTTAATCACCGTGGCTGGAATCATTCTCTCTCTTATTTTTAATACTTCCTCACCAATTTCCGGATACATGAAAAGAGACAAATATATCTACAACAGCATCCCGTCATCATAATTTAACATGCTGTTAACATATGCAGGTTTCAGGGACATTAGCTTCATGTTGCTCTTCATTTACGATTTATAAGGGCCACATAAAATTATAAGTCCTCAAACATTTTCATTTTATGGAAACCGTAGATTCCATAATGACTGTGGATCCTGTAACATTCAAGATTCCAAGTAATGTGTCCGATCTTGTAGCAAATCTGATTAAATACAAGATAACCGGAATGCCAGTGGTGGATGGTAATGGAAGATATGCAGGTATAGTGACAAGAAGGGATGTGTTTGCAAAGCCTGAGGAGACACAGGCAGCCCTCCTGGTGAGAAAGCAGACACCTGTTGAAAAAAATACATCTATCATGGACGCTGCCCGTCTCATGGCCAAAGAGAGAAGAAGGCATCTTGCGGTTATAGATGATGATAATAAGGTTGTGGGAATACTCACACCTCAGGATTTTCTTAAGATAGTAGAAAGGGAATATGGCTCAATTCTGGTAAAGAATGTGATGAAAAATATATCCTTCCCTATCTGGGAGATGACTCCCCTTCCCGTTGTTTACAGATCGATGAGAATGACAGGTATATTCACCTATCCAATAACTGATTCACAGGGAAACTTCAGAGGCCTTGTAACTGACAGAGACCTGTTTGACAAGGTTCAGGTAGGTACGATCAGGAGCGACAGTTCCCAGACCCTCGATGAAGATGATCCATGGTCATGGGATGGCGTAAGGAATGTGGTATCCTATTTTATCGAAAAGAATCATCTCAAGATACCGGAGGAACCCGTAAAATCCATTACCATATACAATCCAGTAATTGCAAATGCAAACGAAAAATTATCTCTGGCCGCCAGGCGTATGAGGGATGGAAATTTTAACCAGCTTCCCGTGACATCAAACAGAAATGGACTTGAAGGAATACTCCTGGATCTTGACATAATGTCAGTTTTTGGAGATAATATAAAATAAGGTGGAAAGTATCCCTTCTGAAAAGGTAGAAGCATGGGTGAACTGGACGAAATAATTGAAATATCAAAGAGAAGGGGTTTTTTCTGGCCATCATTTTCAATTTATGGAGGGGTTGCAGGATTAAACGACTACGGTCCTCTTGGTTCAATCTTAAAGGACAGGATATACAGGGAATGGAAAAGCGTCTATGCGGGAATAGGCGGAATTGAGATCGATACACCTTCTGTTACTCCTGAGAATGTACTGAAGGCATCAGGGCATGTCGATCGTTTCCTGGATCTTGCAGTAGGATGCAAAAATTGCAAGACAAAGTTCAAAGTGGAAAGTCTACTGTCAGATAAGGGAGTTGAAAATGTACCAGAAAGTGTGGAATCTGCAAGGGAGATGATTGAGAAGATTAAGATAAGATGCCCAAGATGCGGAGGAGATCTGGGTGAACCTTTTGAATTCCATCTGATGTTTCCCATAGATTCCAATGGAGAGCGCTACTATTTGCGTCCTGAAACTGCACAGGGAATATTTGTTAATTTCAAGTTGCTTCTAAATTATAACAGGGGAAAACTTCCAATGATTGTCTATCAACAGGGTAAAGGGTACAGGAATGAGATATCCCCAAGGCAGGGCCTGATAAGGCAGAAGGAATTCAACATGGCAGAGGTTGAGGTCTTTCTTGATCCGGAGGTCAGTGGAGCCTTTACTCCCGATTCTCAGGAGAAATTAACTCTCCTGGACAGAGATGGAAAAACCCATGTGAAGAGCCTTGTGGAGGCTGTGAAAGACGGGACCATAATGTCAGAGGATCATGCCTATTTTCTCCAGAAAACATTTGAGTTTGCATTAAGGATTGGAATAGACAGAGATCGTTTGAGATTCAGGCAGCACAGGAAGGATGAACTGGCTCATTATTCAAAAGACTGCTGGGATCTGGAATTCAGAATAGACAATTCATGGGTTGAGATTACGGGTATTTCAGACAGAGGTACCTTTGACCTCGGAAATCACCAGAAGTCCTCCGGCGAGAATCTATCCTTTGAGGGTGAAAAATTAGCAAGAGTTATAGAGCCTGCCTCTGGAATTGACAGAATGTTCATGGCTGTCTTAATATCCTCCATGAAGAAGAGAGAAAACGGATACAACGATTTGAGTATGCCTGACTACATGGCCCCATATCCAGTGGCAGTACTTCCCTTACAGAAGAAAGACGGACTTCCAGAGAAGGCAAGGGAATTTTTCTCAATGCTTAAGTCAATAGAACCATACGCATATTATGATGAAAGTGGGGCCATAGGAAGAAGATATGCGAGGCAGGATGAGATAGGTACCCCGTACTGTATTACCATAGACTACGATACTCTTGAAAAGGGTGTTGTAACCATAAGGGAAAGGGATTCTACAGAGCAGATAACCGGCGTTCCATACAAGGATCTACTTACACATTCACCATTCCTGGCAAATCCAATCCTGAAAAAGGTAAAAAAATAAATCATTTACAAGCAAAGAACACTTTCCAACAAACTTCACATAACTTTCAATACAATTGAAATTAAATTATCACTTTTTCAGGAATCCTTGTCTCAAAAAATTTATCTAAAATTGAAATTACCCCATGTAACCTGATTCAATATGAAAACAGATTTATTGTCATGTTTCTGTATTCCTGAGACCTTAACCTGTTTCATATCTCGGATGATTTGGTAATAATGCAGATAACCCATGAAACAGAGCAGAATTTATTCCATTCCTGTTATTCCTTGAATGCCATCAACTGAAATTTCAAGGGTTTCCCAGATTTGATTGTATTATTCATTCATGGTAATCACGCCAGAGACATCCACTTCCTAAAATAACACCGGCGAATCTAAAAATTGATCATTTGTTTTCTTTGAAGGGCATTTCAGAATTTTGTCTCATCTCTGAACTTCCTATTTAACGCTTGATCTAAAGCAAATTGTTAACTGCATCCTTCTATACGGACTCAGAATTTATGCTGCTGATGACAGGAAGACTAAACATTCCAATAAGTCATACAATCATTATCTAAATTGAGATACATGAAAATCCACAGGATGCATCATGCCCCGGATTATATCCACTCCCTTGAGGAGATAGGAAAAAGAAGCTAAGGGCAAACGAAACGACCATAAAGAACAAACTGAAATTGGCAAATATCCTGCTCTTAAGTCCTTTCTCCATCATACTAAGAAAGGACAATTATGTTCCATTTTTATTGAATATTCCTATGATTATGATGTGTCAGCAGATTAAAGATTAACCTTAGCCTTTATTGTTTTGAGTCTAATTAATGTGCACAGGACTTATGCATTCATACTAGAAAACTGGGTCAGCAAAAATATGCACACTCAAATCCACTAGGAAAGAAGATATAAAAAAGGGACATAATTAATGTATTTTTTAGAAGCAAAAATGAACGATCAAAATGAAATGTTTCAAAATTCAATATCCCGTCAGAAGTTATAGTTTCTATTTATTATATTAAGCACATTCCTTCTGGCGTCAACTTCCTTCAACTTTAAAAGTGCCTTTCTTGCTTCCGCAGGATGATTCCTAAAATGTATCTGGGAAGAATACACATACCTGATTATTCCCTGCGTGTCAATTACATAAGTTACTCTCTGGTTCAGGTATTGAAGAGATCTTGCCTTGACATCGTACATCTTCCATATTTTTTCATCAGGATCGGAGATCAGATGAAATGGAAGATTTCTCTTCTTTCTGAATTCAACATGACTCTCAACTGAATCAACACTAACGCCTAGAACAGTTGCATCAAGTAATTTGAACTCATCAAATTCATCTCTGAATTCGCAGGCCTCCCTTTTGCAGCCAAAGGAATCATCCTTTGGATAAAAATAGAGAATAATGTAATCTCTGCCTATTAAGTTCTTAAATTCCATCTTTTCTCCTGTTTCAATATATGCTGAAAAAAGGGGTGCTTCCCTTCCTACCTCAAGTGTCATTAATGTTCTATTGAAATATTGGCAATAAATAGGTGTCAGAAATTTTTTTACAAATCTAATTTATAAATGGAATAATTATATGATAGGAATTTTAAAACATCATCAAATATAACTATTTCTTTGACTCACTTTCAATTTTCAACAGAGCTTCTTTCGCAATTTCAGGATGTTTCATGTAATTCATCTGGGAATTGTAAACTTCCCTGATGATACCCTCCTTGTCAATAACATAGGTCACCCTTTCACTAATTAGGCCAGCTTTAACATCGTATGCTCTGTATATTTTTCGATCTCTGTCGGATATTATGGTGAACGGAAGGTTTCTTTTCTCCTTAAATTTCCTGTGAGATTCAACATCCGCAGAGTTAACACCTATTATAACAGCATTTAGCTTGTTGAACTCATCAAATTCATCCCTGAATTTGCAGGCCTCCCTTGTGCATCCCGGAGAATTATCCTTTGGGTAGAAATAAAGAATAACATTACTCTTGCCAAGATAATCCTTGAGATTCACTTCCTTTCCATCATCTCCCATACCAGAAAAAAGCGGTGCCTTGTCATTAACCTTAAGTGTCATGAATATGCATCTTTTTGTCCCTATTAAACAATTGTGATGAATTTTGGTATATGTATAGCCATAATTCTCCTTGAAAAATAAAAAATATTAATTAATTCATCATCGTGACTCCTGCCATATGATATGATCAAGGTGCTGTAATAAGGCATATAGTTCATATTCCACAAGGTTAAAATATAGTTTATTAATCTCTGTTTGCGACGGCCATAGTGGCGAGGTAACACCCGGTCTCATTCCGAACCCGACGGTAAAGCTCGCTACGTTTCAAGTCTGTACTGTGTTCCGCGAGGGCACGGGAACCTTGGATCGCTGTCGCTTTTTACAGTTTCTTATGTGTCTTAGAAGGTCACTTATTGTAACATTAATATATGAGGTTAATTCTACGGTAAATTGGTCTGTTATTACATGGATATTAGCATTGTCATTCCCACAATGAATGAGGAACATACGATCGGGCAGGTCATTCAGTCATTGAAATATCTGGATCCAATTGAGATTATTGTTGTTGACACGGACTCCAGGGACAGGACAAGAGAGATTGCAACTTCTCTTGGAGCAATCGTGATCGATGAACCGAGAAGAGGATATGGTATTGCATACAAAACAGGCATAGCAAGAGCAAAAGGTTCTCTCATAGCATGTCTGGACGGTGACGGTACCTATCCTGCCAATATAATAAAGCCCTTGATTGAGATTATGGACATCAACGGTGTGGATTTCATTTCATGCGACAGGATGACTCTTAGATCACAGAACACATACACAAATCTTCATCTTATCGGAAATAAGGTTCTTAATTTTGTTATATCAACACTATACGGATACAGACTTTTCGATTCCCAGAGTGGAATGTGGATTTTCAAAAAAACCCTCTATGATAAGATGAAAAATCTTAGTGATGGAATGTCCTTTTCCCAGGATATAAAGATAGAAGCATTCCGTCACGGAACACTCATAGAGGTACCCATAAGGTATGGAATCAGGATAACGAAACCGAAGTTGAACACCTGGAAGGATGGTTTCTCAAATCTGTTCGAACTATTTGTCAAATACGTGAGAAAATAAATTGTTAGTGTAAATTAATCATCCATGCCATATTTTTAATATATTTTCCAAAGATTAAAATATACATATTACCTATTCCATTGAAAACTATGTCAGATGGTAGTTCTGTCAATGTCATTGTTAATGGGAAGGCAGATTTTAAGAATCCAGTTGTTATTGGTGGTTTTGTAGGTCAAACACCTCTGGGCGTTACGACCACAAGTTACATCGTTGAAAGTTGCCAGATGCACCAGATTGCAATGGTAAAATCACATCATATACCTCCAGTAACAGTATTTGTAGGAGGCAAGATGAGGAATCCATTCAGAATATATTCAAACAAGGATGGAAGTGTAATGGTTATTCAGGCCGAAGTTCCTGTGGATGATGAGGGTCTTTATGAGATTTCAGAGGCACTTTTCAGCTGGATAAAACAGTTCAAGCCCAGAGAATTTGTAGTAATCGACGGCGTTCCTGTGCAGGATATCCCGGAGAAGAGACAGGCCTTTCTTGTGGCTGGCCCTGAAAGAATAAGGGAACTGGCTAAAAAGGAAATACCAACAGCTGAGGCAGCATTAATTGCAGGATTTGGCGGGGCTCTGCTCAACGAAAGTCTCATGTCAGGAAATAATGCTATCGCATTGCTCACACATGTGTCAGTTCAGATACCGGATCCAGATGCTGTACTTGCAATCATTGACGCACTAAATTCCATATATGGACTGGGAATTCAGACAGAAATACTTGAGAAGAGTGTTGAAAAGATTCACGAGCAGATAAAGCAGATAGCAGAGGAGTATAAAGCGTCACAATCTCCTGATTCTGATAGCGTAGATCCAATGTACAGATAGGTGGAGGTAGCGGTTTATGATTAAGGTTGGGATTAACGGATATGGGACCATAGGAAGGAGAGTTGCAGATGCTGTGAGGCAACAGAAGGATATGAGTGTGATAGGCATTGTAAAGACCAAGCCGGATTATGTGGCTGAAAACGCCTCAACCATCTTCAAGATATATGCAGACAGTCCTGAAAACGTTAAAAAATTCAATGAAGCGGGGATTGAATGTGAAGGTGACGTGCAATCTCTTCTTGATAATGTTGATGTAATAGTGGATGCCACTCCTGAAGGTATGGGTGAAAAGAATATGGAGATGTACAAAAAATCCAAGGTAAAGGCCATATTCCAGGGAGGTGAAAAGGCCAGTATAGCACAGGCAAGTTTCAATGCCTACAGCAACTTTACAGATTCGTGGGGAAAGGATTATGTACGTGTAGTTTCATGCAATACAACTGGCCTGGCAAGAACGGTATCTGCAATTGACAAGAAATTTGGGGTGATGAGGGTTGAGGCAACGCTCATAAGGCGAGCTACTGATCCAAATGATAGTAAGAAGGGGCCCATAAATGCCATTGAACCATCCCTCAAGTTTCCATCCCATCACGGTCCTGACCTGAAAACGGTTATGAAGATACCTGAGGTGGATACAGTTGCAATAAAGGTGCCAACTACACTGATGCACGTGCACACTGTAAATGTGAAGACTGAAAAGGATGTGTCTCAGGATGATCTGAATGGTCTGTTCAAGCCCTACAGGAGAATAATTGAGGTATCAGGGAAATCGGGAGTAGTGTCTACAGCACAGATAATGGATCTTGCAAGGGAAATGGGAAGAAAGAGGGGCGATCTCTTCGAGATTGCAGTATGGAAAGAATCCATGTATGCATCGGGGAATAACATAAGATACATACAGGCTGTAAATCAGGAGAGCGATGTTGTTCCTGAGAATGTTGATGCAATAAGGGCAATGATGCAGGCCTACGACATGGAGAAATCCACAGAAGAGACCGACAGGGCCATGAATATTCAGGGGAGAATTTAAAATGGAAAAGCCGGAGAAGCAGAAGAAGGAGAAGGAATTAAAGGAAAGTGAATCCGAAGAAGAGAAGCAGAGGATAGAAGATATCCCGGGTGTTGGAGAGGCTACGGCAGAGAAATTAAGGGAGAGCGGGTACGACGATGTTATGGCCATAGCAGTGGCCGCACCAAAGGATCTTGCTGATCTTACAGGCATCGGCGAGGGCGCAGCTGCCAAGATCATAGGGGCAGCCAGAAAACTTGCGGATGTTGGTAATTTTGAAACTGGTGAACAGATATTCCAGAGAAGAAAGGACGTACTGAAGTTGAGTACGGGAAGCCAGAATCTTAACAATCTGCTGGGTGGCGGACTTGAAACTCAGTCTATAACAGAATTTTTCGGTGAGTTTGGTTCCGGGAAGACTCAGATCATGCATCAGCTTGCAGTCATAGCAACCATGCCACCTGAGAAGGGAGGTTTCAATTCAGATGTTATGATTATCGATACTGAGAATACATTCAGGCCGGAAAGGATAATCCAAATGGCAAGAGCCAGGGAACTGGACTCAGACGAGGTACTTCAAAGAATTCACGTGGCGAGGGCTTACAACTCTCATCACCAGATTTTACTTGGGGAGAAAGCCGGTGAAATGGCAAAGGACTACCATGCAAGGTTGCTGATTGTGGATTCACTCACATCCCATTTCAGATCGGAATATATGGGAAGGGGCTCCCTTTCTGAAAGGCAGCAGCTTCTGAACAGGCATATGCACGATCTCCTGAGGTTTGGTACTCTTCAGAATGCAGTGATAGCTGTAACAAACCAGGTTTCTGCGAGACCTGACGTTTTCTTTGGAGATCCGATGGCCCCAATAGGGGGAAACATCGTTGGCCACACTGCAACATTCAGAGTATATCTCAGAAAGGGAAAGGCAGGAAAAAGAATTGCGAGGCTTATAGATTCCCCCTATCTCCCTGAGGGGGAAACTGTAATACAAATATCAGAGGAAGGTGTATCGGATGGAACATAGAGGTGAAAAAATGTGGGATCTTATAAAGGAAGCCTTCGGAAAATACCCATCACAGGTTAAGGTTGCAAAATACCTTATAAATTATGGTTTTTCCGTGAAGGAAAAGTTTGACAATGAGTATGGTATGTTTGCAGGTGCGGTCGAAGTAAGGCCAAGTTCACTTGCTGGGGCAATTGGTGTTGACAAGCGTGTTGTAATGCAGGTCATGAGAAAGATTATTGAGGATCCAAAACTCTTTGAATTCTTCTCTCTGCTTGGACCAATAGCAGATATGAGCAGGGCAAGTTCAAAGATACTTGATCTTGGTGTTGTTGAGATAACTCCAGAGGATGCCTCTGAGCCTGGCATAATTGCAAGCATTATCAACATCATATCTTCAAATGGCATTGGAATAAGGCAGGTTATTGTCAAGGATCCTATCATATGTGAGGAGCCCAAGGCAAGAGTGGTTACAGACAAACCAATACCACCAGAGCTCTTCACAGAGATGAAGAAGGTCAAGGGAATAAGGGGAATCACACTGCTCTGAGGTGTTCGGGATGGCCCTTGTAAATAGAAAGGCACAAAGGAATTTGCAGGACGACGATCAGGGTGTTATAGAGTTCATCAATCTAGCAGAATACAAGGTTGCGAGGGAGAATGAGACAAGAGGCATGCGATCCCTGAAGGTCGTGGAACTGGAGAGGCCTGAAAATATTTCAAGAGGCGCTAACTTCGTTTACACTGGAAACATTGTAATCTTTGACGCAAGCAATGCCCCGACCGATCAGATGAATATAGTAAACATTGAAAGAGCCATAAAGACACTGGCCGACGAAACAGGGGGCCAGCATGCAAAGCTAGGCCAATCCTACTATATTGTGACTCCAAGAGACATATACCTGGATAAGAAAAAGGTAAGAGACGATTTCTGAATCTGTAGATTTTAAATATTCTTCATAATTTAAAGAGTTTATTTATCATTGTTTAATGGCGATATTATGGCCATATGCATAAGATATTCAATAGTAACCAAAAAAATACCGGTAGATATTAAGGCCTGTCCATCAGTATGATTCATTGGATCGAGTAGATTTATCTTATTCACCTATGTTTCCCATCTAAATTTATAAACAGAATTCAATGGATGAAAAAATTTTAAAGTAAAATCTAAAAGAGGATGTTTCAATTTAAACCCACTCCTATGATAAACACCTTTCACCAACCTTCTCCCTACATCCTTTTTCCACTTTTCTTGTATTTCAGAAGTTCTTAAGTCTACAATTTATGCAGCAAGTAAAGCCTTGGGTTTGGATTATCTCATAAAAATCTTTTGTTTTAGTCGCTGCAATCAAAATATGAATGTCACCATTCAGATTCAACTACCCTATCTTCCAGATCAGAGAATATTTCATCCCTTAAACCGAGACATAATTCAAGGAACATACACATACGCTAGATCAACTTCAAGATGCCGTTCTAATCAACAAGAACATTGTCAAACCTCATCAGAATTCTTCATGGATCCTTACATGATCTTTCAGTCATGTAAAGGACTCTTGACGTGTCATGAGTTTATCTGATAATATTATGAAAGTGAAGAGTAAACATCTGTGATATAATTCCTTTGAGAAGAAATTCATCATTTATTCCGGAACAGAATCACTTCATGGGCGAGATCATGTATGACAGTAAGCCTTTGAAATAGGGGCAACCCGAAGATAATGTTTACCATTATGAAGATCAAATTCAAGAGAGTGATGAATAAAAGGTTATCCTATTAGGGTTGAAGATAATAAGAAAGGCAAAAAACAGTAGAATGAAAAAGAGATGAACTTTGGAAAGATGTATTCTCTATGAGATCTCAATGAGGAACCCTATAGAATATACAGATTAGACAAGCAGTGTGAATATGTGGAATATGAATTTAATATTTCAAAGAATGATCTTGTGGCTGATCATATGCTATTCACCGGCATGTATCCCAATCTGCTTACAATGTATATGCACTTCCAGATACTTAACGGGATACATGAGAAATACAGTGTTAGGGATTTTATCCACATACCGTAAAGGACCAAAATCTATGAAACGGAGAAATTAGAGATTACCAGCAAGGTACCAAAAAAGTCAAGGGAACTTGTAGAAAAACTTGGTGTCGATCTGGACGTATCATGTAAAACTCGATGAGTTAAGTTTTAAGTCTGACTGGATATGAGAGCGTGGGAAAGATCCGTGGTAAAAGAATACCCATGTAGATCAGAGAAAATTTTAATATTATGCGTGAATTTTAGTTATATGACCAAAAACCATTTAAGCCAAAGGCAGAAAATGGTTATAGCAATTTTAAGTGCAACAATGATTATATTGATACCCTTTGCATGGTTTGATGTATATTCTTCTCATGGTTCTATGGAAAATCTCACCATAGGGCCAAAAATAAATATAGCTTTTCCAAAGAATCTTAATTTCAATGGAAATACAAATATAACGGAGAACGTTCAGATCATGGGAGCAAATCCATCTTATTTTCCATCCCAAAACAATTTAATAGTTGCCAATTACTCACTTCCCTCACAGGGATATGTTACGCTTTTTAATATGACTCTCTTCCCTAAAAACCATAAGAATTCATTTTCGGGCTTCCTAAATTTCAACAGATTCTCTCCAATTGTAATTGGGTGGCAGAGATATTACCAGGAAGAAGGATATTCTCTGGGAACCAGAGGTCAGGAGGTATCATTGCAGGTTGAGGCAACTCTATCCATACTCTCCAATGGAAATCTTTCTGTATACTCCTATTATAACAATATGCCCTTCAACCCGCTTTCTCCTTCCTTAAGCGTAGTGAATTTTGTTAACGGACTTTCTAATTCCAACAACAATCTGAATCAGTGGGTCAATAACACAGGAGTCGATCTGCCATCCTACTCCGTGATTTCATATATACCCTATTCCTTCAATTTAACCCCATCTTATAACATGGCAAAACCAACCTATGTTACAAACATAAATGAATCTGTCCAGAACGATAATGCATATGCAAAAGCATCTCCCAATCGAATTGCACCTCCACCATGTTACATTGGAACCAAATACATAGGAACGAGCGTAAATGTTATTCACGGCCCATTTCCTCTGCTCAGTATTCATGATAATGCGACCTCTAATATGACAACTAATCCATTGTACATCTCAGGTAGTTTGGCGACTTCCAGAGTGACTCTTTGCATTACATCCGATCAGACAGGTGTAACTGCGGGAGGAAGTATAACGGATCAGATGTCGACAAACCCGTCATGGGGAGGAGATGGTGCATTCATAAACGATGGGGGAATTGCCCAATGGCACGCTTATCCTCTAAACTCTGAATATTTTCTACCAAATGGAACTATAATGGGAACTGGAATAAATGAAACAACCTCCATGATATACATTTCAAACGCGACCTTTACTGTGACACATTACAATATATATTACTCATGGAAGAATAGTCAGGGTCAATGCTTAGATAAATACCTTGGCAATACAACCTCAATAGCCCTGACATCTATATACTCACAGGACGGAAATTTTGAGATGGGGTATGGATATGTTCCCATAGAATATTTTTATATAATGCAAAATGCCACAAATGGTGAAGTGAAGACCAATCTTGGTTCCCTTGCGCCCGGAGCAGAAATAAGTGGAGGAACCATAATGGGAAAGACAACGGGTTATTCCACTGCGGCCTCCGAGATGACAAAGGTAACTTCAGCATTGAAGACCTTTGCAGCAGGACTTGGTGTTGCCCTTGCATTCATTACTCTCGCATCGGCATTAAATGGTGCTGATGGAGATGCATCGGAACCTGCAATTGTAGATGTGGCACTTGCAACACTTGATTCTGTTCTGGAACTCTCCGTTACTTTACTTACAGATTTCTCATCCATTTCTTTCTCCACAAATTCATCTTTTGTGGCTAACTTATATGCCATAACCAGTGGAGATCGTTACTCAGGTTACTCATACAGCCTTGTTGATTACCAATCTTTCAATCAAATCACCTTCAATGCTAACGGAGGAATGTACTCTTTTTATGGCCCTTCCAATTTTGTGGTGGCATCGTAAAAATTTTTCGTTCTTCCCTCTTTCATTTATGTAATTTTCCCTATTATTTGAATATATTATGCCATGGACGAATGTCATCTTTAGATCCTATGTACTGGTCACGTCCATAATTTTGGTCAGCATTGTCTCATAGTATTTCATTGGTCCCGAACCTCTTCAGCAAATCTCCTGTGGCATTTTCCAATTCCCATTGTTGTGGAAATGCGTGTACCTTCTCTTTGTGGATTTTACCTGTTTTGAGACAGAAAACATATCCTTATTATGTTCAAATGTGTTAGAGAGGAATCAAAATGATTAATTTCAGTTTCTGGAAAAAAATTATCTATTAATGAATCTATCTCTTTGCTATGAAAAGAAAATTTGCAGCTGTAATGATAGTGATCAGCATAGTTGTCATTTCATTATCCTCCTATGCTTCAATTCAGCTTCAGACCATTAATCCTTCAACAGGTGTTTTTCAAACGATCCATGGGGCCAACATAAGCTCAGGGACATATATAATTCCGGGTTTAGATCAGAAGGTAACCGTTGACATCGATACCAGTGGTATGGCTCATATTCATGCATCCAGCCTTCACGATCTCTTCTATGCTCAGGGTTATTATTCAGCCTCTATGAGGCTCTTCCAGATGGAACTTCAGTCATCAATTGCGGCAGGTAATGTAAGCCAGTTTGTTGGAGCAGCCGGCATTCCGTCGGACCTTTCCCTCAGGACAGTCGGTCTTAACACTGATGCCATGATACTGGTTCAGTACATGAAGCAAAATTATCCCCAATACTACTCATATTTGGAGGATTATGCATCAGGTGTGAATGCATACATAAATCAGACCGGAGGCTCAACCCATCTTGGTTTCAAGCTCCTTGGGGTTTCACCATTCAGGTGGACCGTCTTTGATTCTCTGGTCTGGCAGGAGTATATGGCCTGGTCACTTGCAACTGGATCATGTTCTGTACTTCAGAGCGACATTTTCTACAATGCCATGGGCTTTCAGAACTATTCAACCATATACCCATATTATCCTTACTTCACACAGAACATAACAATGGTTCCGGGAAGCGGTACAGTGAATGGATACAATCTGACAGATCAGGGAATTTCCCCGGAATATTTCTGGCATCTGAACTTCTTTCAAAGCTGGGCAACAGGCATATCAAAGTCAACCCTCAATTCCCTGCAGTCACTCCTTGAAAAGGCCTATGAAAATATTAAGGATCCATTTTCCCTCCCAGGTTCACACGACTTTGGTTCATCTATAGGAAGCAACAGCTGGATAGTTACGGCCAATTATTCATCAGATGGTGTGCCAATGATGGCAAATGATCCACATCTTCCACTTCTTGCCCCATCCCTGTGGATACCCTTACAGCTCGTTGCACCTGGAATGAACGTAACGGGTTGGGGTCTTGCAGGTCTTCCAGGCATACTCATTGGCCACACTGCAACCACATCCTTCGGTCTCACAACGCCTGAGGGGAATTCTGCCAACGATTACCTTGAAATTCTCAGAGGAAACGATTACCTGTACAATGGTTCATATTATCCTATGACTGAGCAAAACATCACACTGGCTGGAGAACATTTTACCCTGTACAGTACAAACAACGGACCTCTAATAGGCAGAGAGGGGAACTTCGGTATAAGTATGAACTGGGATGCAAGGTATCCATCTCTGGATGCCATTGCCGAGATAATGCTCGATCAGGCCACAAATTACAGCCAGATGTTAAATGCATTGAAATACTGGGGTCCGGCTCCACCCCAGAACTTCGCCCTTGTATCTCTTCACCATGCGGGATACATAACTGCAGGGGGTTATCCGCTTATAAATGAAACACTTCCAAATGGGAAGAGCGTAAAGGTGGTTGGTTCAGTATCTCTTCTGAATGGTTCAATGCCAGAATATGAACCGCAGGGCTATGTGCCATTCAAATACCTTCCACAGGCTGTCAATCCAAAGAGAGGATACATGTTTGCACCAAATCAACCTACGGTTGGAGAAAACTACCCCTATCCTTTCGTTGGATCATACTGGACCACAGGAGGAAGAGCCGAGACAATTTCTCACTATCTTGCAAGCCACAGGAAAATGAACATTACGGACATGATGCAATTGCAGTCAAATGTGACCGATTACTGGGCTGGGCAGTTCACGCCAGTTCTTTTGAAGGCTCTGGTTGGTATGACCAATCTTAACTATTCTGAGATAACAGCAATAAACCTTCTTTCCACATGGAATTTTACCTACACCCAAAACATGACAGCTCCAACTGTATACTACTATTTCACTGCGGCCCTCTACAATCTCAGTTTTTATAAGATATATTCAGAGCATGACCTGAGAGCCTATGAACCCAATCCCTACATAAACACGGCCATATATCTTGCGGAAAATGATCCAAATTCATCATGGTTTAATGGCAACTTTACTGCTCTCGCCAGGGAGGCATTTGTTCTGGCAGTGGGTTTTATGGATCATAATCTGGGGAATACAACAAACTGGCAATGGGGCAGAATACACAAACTGGAGATATGCAGTCTCACTGAGTTATCCCAGTTATCCATCGGACCAATTCCCATATGGGGTGGAAGGCATACTGTAAGCGTTGGATACACACCAAGAGTTCTTGAATTTCCAATACCATATGTACTCAATGGTTCTTCCCTTAGAACCATAGCAAGACCGGGTACGGGAACATTTTTCGGTGTTTTTCCAGGTGGGCCCAGTGAAAATGTACTCAGCTATTGGTTTGACAATCAGCTCGGAAGGTGGCTCAATCATCAGTATTATCCCATGACGGGCCTTCCAACGGAGGTGGTACTTACATATGAACCATAAGAATGAAATCCTGGTGTTGATCTCAATTATTTCTGCCATTTTCATAGCATTTTTCGTAAGTTATGCAATACTGGCCATAATTCCTGGTGTTTTTCTATTCAGTCAGAGGATAAAATATGGTGCTCTAATAGGTTTTCTGGAATCATTTCTCTCCTTCATGGGTATATATCTTGAATATCCACTGGGGTACGTCTCAAGACTATCCACCATAATAGGTGGGATAATTGGATTTCCATCTTTCTTAATAGTGATCCTTTATCCATTAATTGCAGGTATCATAACTCTCTTTTCTGCGATTCTATTTATTTCCATTGGTTCCATGTTTCTCAATCAAGGAAAGGAGAAGATAAGCAATAAGGGGAACTAAAGGGATCGATTTTTTAAAATTTTCATTTTTACATTTCACTTTTCAAATTTATATATTCAACCAGTTAGAATTCTGTGAGAATCAATTTTGCGCAACTTTACTTTCCAAAATATTCCCTGTGATGTAAGTATCTAGAAATTTCTGTAAAGTGAAAATATGGCATGTTAGATAAAATATTTTAATTGATTTTAATAGGCGCAAAAATGAAACTTATGACACTTATTACACTTATTGTACTTATTCTCCTAATGGGGTTGCCCACTCAGATTCAATTCTCCCACAGTGTGGCAGGAGCCAATGCAATGGTTGAGAACCAATATATCATCAAGGAGATTAATTCAACAGCCTGCGATTATTCAATCACATGGAAGAATAGTTCGCAATTCAGTGTTCAGGCAGGAGATTATTATAATGTTTCTGGGGTTTCCATAAATTCACAAAATGATCAGTATAATCTCAGTCTTTGCTGGAAGCCTTTTTCCGTGTATTCTCTTTCGGAAATGGAAATAAAATCATATCATCTTCACTCCTTTTTTGTCCTCTATTTTGGAGTAAAGGACCATATGTATATTTTTAGTAACAGTTCTGGAAGTTTAAATGTCACGAAATTTCAGGAAGGGTCCCATATAACAATGGGGATATACTGGGATGGGTCCAAACCATATGTGGTTATAGAAAATAATGCAGGGCAATTCCTGTTCAGGCCACCGGTCATTGAGACAAAGGTCAACTGTTCATCTCTGTTACTTACGGGAAATTACTATTTTATGAATGTGTCTCTTTTAAGACCAGTGCAGTTAAACTCTCTGAATTCCCTAAATCTTCTTAATAAGTTCAGGGAGCTTGATCAGATAAATACCAATTCAATTCAATTTGCCGGGTCAAATAGGGTGCATCCCCTCTATGATCGAACTTTATCCATCTTCATAATGCCTTCCCAGGACGGAAACATATACGCCTTCAATCCTTGGAATCACAGAATTGAGGAAATATACAATCGCAGTACTATTTTCAACAATGTTTTCAGCTACCAGAACTATGCATATATGATATCTTCAAGTCAAAATTCTATGCAATTATTGAAAATCAACGAGAGTAATCTCAACATCACTTCTTCCACTTATAACATGACTGGTACATATTTTGTATCCATGTATCACAATTATCCGCACATATTTTTTAGATACTATTTTGAAAATTTATCATCTGGAAAAATTACAGATATTGATTTTTCAAACATACAGCCAAATGGTTCCTTTTTCGAGGTTTCATCAGTAAATTCAATTAATTATTTTGTGTATAACAATAGTATTCTTCATAAATTGATTTTAAAAGGAAATGAAGTTACAAATGAAATTAATTTCACTCACATTGATTCCATTATCCAGATTGGTTACAGCAATGGGGGACCAGTTATGGAGGTAAAATTCAATTCAACTCAAATCTTCATGATTGCGAATTCAAAGGAGATCATCTTTAAAAATGCAACCATGTATGAAGGTGGCTTATACATGGAGAATAACATTTCTCAAACCCTACTTCTTAATGGTTCCAGTTTCTCCATACTTCCAATCCCAATGAACGGTTTTTCAGGGAGCCTTTCCCACGGAATTGTCTGGTCAGAAAACTCCTTTTATCTCTACGGCAATTTTATCCAAAGGGGTCTAATTAACTTATCATGGAAAAATGAGACAATCAGATATTCAGGTTTCCTTAATTTTACGGTCCAGAGCAATACATCCTATACCATAGATCTTGATATTTCACAACTGGGTCAGTATTACAGTGATTCCGGAGCGTTCTTTTTGAATGTATCGAGGGCCATGACTGGAAAATATGTATTTGAGGTCACTGCAGAAAATCTGGAAGGTTTGGTCTTTTCTGATTCTGGGTATTTTTACATTGACAACTCTATCCCAAATATATCCTTCAACCGATCTCTATCCCATGGTGTCTATGGTGGTGAATCCATATCCATATTGGCACGGGATTTGGCGGGAGTAAGAGAAATGGGCATCCATATGAATGGAAAATGGAGCATGGTAAACGGTTCTTCATTGAACTTTACCATACCTGATCTATTTAAGGGAAACACCCTTAATTTTACCATATCTGTTAAGGACGTGTTCAATTACACCACAAATTATTCAATAAGTGTAAGTTATTATGGTGAAAGAGGCTTCACATTTGGCGTAAATATTCATAATGGGGAGATTATTAATCATAACCTCTTCAATTTTAGAATATATTCCAAGGGCGGAAACATATCATATTTCCTCATAACGTTCCAGAACAATACCTCTGATAGGAAACAATCATTCAAAACAACCGGAAGCATTGACGTGAACCTTTCAAATGGAGAGTATTATTACTGTATTTCTGCGATTTTTAAGGCTGGAAACAGCCAATATATGGGAAATGGAACCATAATTGTAAATTCTGAGCATCCAGTGATCAGGATCACCGGTCTTCAGAAAAAGTATTTCAGTCATATTCAGGATTCAACCAATAGATCCTTCAATGTAACACTTAATTCATCAATGAATGGAATTTGGAATGTACGAATAGTAGATCCAAAGGGGCAATGGATTTCAATGGAATCATCCAATCGAACCTTTGTCATTCCTGTAAATGAAATATACAATTTTACTTCAAACAGTGGTTTATACACAATATATGGCAATTTCACTTCCTTTAACGGTTTTAAATCCAATAGTACCTCTTATTTCATTATGGACAATATACTCCCAGATACTGGTACTTCTTTTTACATATACACAAATCAGAGCCTTATTAACATATCAAAATGTTTGGTTTTACCGACTGGCTATGATATTTTGCTCACCAATTCTGGTAATATACTGAGAAATTACTCGTTTAGAATGAAGGATCAGGGGAATTATACATTGAGTATGAAAATTATTAACAAGGCCATGGCATATGAGACATACAATATAACAATCGTCTACTCCACTGAAAAGCCCTCTTTTAGAGTAAATGGTTTAAAAAATAACATATATAACAGGACTCAGCTCCAAGTAAATGTTTCCTCATCAGGGATTCCTATTAAGAAAATATATGTAAACACAAGTTTGAATTATAGAATCAGTTCAAATGAAATCACTTTCTTCTTCCAAAGGGATGGGTCATACAAATTCACAATAAATGTCCAGAATCTTTGCGGGAATTATAACAATGAAACATATCATATTAACATCTTTTCATTCCCATATATAACCAATATGAAAATCAGGTATCGTGAGAATTTCCAAAACTTTCACGGTGTGGTTTACATATATGGCTACCACCTGAAACAATTAAATGTTTCGTGGATAATAAACGGAAAATTTGATTCGAACAGAAGCACAGTGAATCTAACCCTTCCACCCGGTATAGATGAATTATGTGTCGTGGTTCATTTTAAGGGAGGTTCAAAATATGAGAATTTAAGTATATTCTCAATTCCTGAATATGGCTTCCTTTTAGGTATTTCCTCAGCCATAATTATAATAATATACAGGTATGTCCCATTCAGATTTAGCCAGATTGAACTTGGCCAGTTGATTATGAATAGTGACGGAATTACTGTGAGAAAGTTAAACAGAATTATAAAGAGGAAGCATTTCAGTAAAAGACGATTCAAAATAGTAATGGAAAAATTGAAAAATTCAGGTTATATAAGAACCGGAAAGGACCTAAATGGGGACGATTGCATTAAGATTGTGAAACTTAAGAAAAAGTGATATATTGGATTTCAAATACCCTTCCGTTACAATGATCAGCAAAAAACTGGCAATATCCATATTCTTGGCCATGATTGTAGTGGGAATTTCCCTGGCAGTTAGCCCAATGCAGGTTCAAAGCGAAAGCACCGGAGCCAAGATTCCGGTTGCAATTAATGATGTGTCAAAATTGCAAAATATCACTGCACCCCCAGCAAGCCTTCCAGTAATCACATATTACTATGGAACTAGCGGGCAGCATTATACAATAACTTCAACAGACTGGACAACAATCCTTTCCAATGTCTTTGACAACAGGACCATAATTACCTACGGCTTTGCGAACAATACAACCCAGGCCCTAATTCTCCTGGACATAACATACACCGGGCTCAATCCCTACGGTGTAGAATACATAGGGGCCCTTTCACACGTAGGTATTCTTAATAAAACCAATGAAATTAAAGCATTCTGGATGACAGCAAACCAATCATCCCAGATACCCGGCCTTACGAACTGGCAGGCCTTGAACGAAGGGGCATACCCCGGGTTTTCATGGTCAAAACCGCAGGTTGTTCCTTACAGTGTTTCAGATGAATATGCCGTGATTCTCATAGTTATAGCAGCCTCTGTCTTTGTCATGTATTTTGTCTTTAACAGAAGGAAATAGACATCAGGAGATTTTTTCAATTTTTAATAATAAGATTTTTTATAAAATATGATATGAGGTAAGTAATCTGACCTTATGGATAAGCAAAGAATTGTACTCGGAATAACAGGTGCATCTGGAAGTGTACTTGCACAGCGTTTTCTGGAAACAGCCAGGGCCGAGGTTCATCTGGTGATTTCAGGAAATTCATCACAGGTTATTGAATATGAAACGGGAAAAAGCGTTGAGTATTTTCAGAAGATGGCATCCTATGTATACGATGATCATGACGTGGCAGCCAGAATAAGTTCAGGAAGTTTTCTATACGATGCAATGGTAATAATGCCATGTTCCATGAATACGCTTGCAAAGGTATCGGCGGGAATATCCGATTCTCTTATTACCAGGGCTGCAGCGGTTGCCCTGAAGGAGAGGAGAAGGTTGATAGTCGTACCCAGGGAAATGCCCCTGAGCCTTATAGCTTTGGAAAATATGGAACGTTTAACAAGATCCGGTGCAATTGTTGCTCCTGCAATGCCTGCCTTTTATACAAGGCCTAAAACAATAGATGATATGGTGGACTTTGTTGTGGGACGCATAATGGATCTCTGCGGAATCGAGAATGAACTTGTAAAGAGGTGGAAAGAGGAAGAAAGAGACTGAATTTTACGCAGATAATATGCTGGGAAGACTTGCCAGGTATCTTCGTATCCTTGGATTTTCAGTAGTATACGAACAGGATGGGATAGATGACGGCAGAATAGTGGAAGTTTGCCGGGATAATTCTTACACTCTGATAACCCGTGATAGACTCCTATCCAGGCGTTATCATCCATCCATTCTTATCACTTCCACAGAAATAGGATCGCAGATTATTGAATTTACAAGAGTATACAGGCCTGACAGGAATAGGTTATTTATGAGATGCACAGTGTGCAATGGAATACTTGCACCGATTAAACTGGAACAGGATGATTATAGAAGCAAATTGAATCCTTATAAGTGCAGTGTTTGTGGAAAACTTTACTGGTCAGGGACTCATACAACAAACATCATTGAATATCTTGAAGGGCTTGGGGTATGGAATGAAGATAAATGATGAAGAGAATGGATGGAAATCCCTGAAGACAGAGTCCATGGATGACCTCTGGTATCTGAAAAACATACTCAGCAAAGAAATGCTTGTAAAAAAGACGGTCATGCGAAGGGAAGAAAAGAAAGATGATATGGAGAGAAGTAAGGAATCCAAAAGAAAGCCAGTCACAGTTACTATTCAGCCGGAATCTGTTGACTTTCAACCATTTACAGACCGGCTCAGGATTACTGGAATAATAAGGGAAGGGCCTGAAGGTCTCGCAGGGCAGCATCAGTCACTTGTCATATCGGCGGATGATGACGTTGAAATATGGATGGAATCATGGGACAGGCTTACTGAAGATCTTTTAAAGGAATCGCTCATTAAAAGTTCCTCTGGTGCCATTTTTGTGAGTATGGATGACGAAAGTGCTTCGGTTTACACTCTCAGGGATTACGGACTTTATCTTAATGGGAAAATCGACTCTGGAAAATCGGGAAAAGCTTACAACGTAAACTATTCCATGAATGCATACTTTGAAGAGATTGAGAAATTTTTAATGGGAATAAACGGGGATTTCCCTGTAATAATAACAGGTGCAGGGTTTGAAGGGGAATATTTTTTGAAATATCTTCAGGAGAAAAAGTTTCCTAAAAAAGTATTTCAGTTCCCCTCTTCAAATTCAGAGGATGGGGCCATATACGAAATAATTGGAAAGGAGCAGGTGAGGCGCATTCTTGGAAATTCACGCCTTTCCAGAGAAAGAGAGGCCATGGAGCAATTTTTAAAGGAACTCGGGAAAAACGGAAACTGTGCCTATGGTCATGACGAGATAAAAAAATATGCTGAAACAGGGGCAATAAGCAAACTTATTGTTCTGGAAAATCTGATCAGGGAAAGAAATGTTGTTCAAATTATGGAACTGGCCAGATCATCAGGTTCTGAGATTATTATAGCCAGCGACTCGGGACAGTATGGAGAGATGCTCAGGGGTTTCGGAGGTTATGTTGCCCTGACAAGATACCGCCTGTAACATTTAATTGATCACGTAAAAACAAAATACTAATAGAAACACTTAATATGTCTATTAGGTATTACATAGGTATGGATGCATTGTACTATCTGTTGATATTCATAATAATAATCATACTGTTGATTATATTATCAGGCTTGCACATTTTAAAGGAATGGCAAAGAGCGCCGGTACTGACCCTTGGAAGATTTTCTGGTATCAAGGGCCCGGGAATAATCTATGTGACGCCTATAATAAGTAAGATCCCTGTGATCATTTCCACAAGAATACAGGCCGTTGCATTCAAGACAGAGGCAACATTTACAAATGATAACGTTCCTGTGAACTGTGATTCTGTTATGTATTACCAGGTGATTGATCCGCAAAAGGCTGTACTTAACATTGAGAATTTCATCAATGCCACAAGCCTTTCTGCACAGACAACACTGAGGGAAGTTATTGGAAAATACTCCTTTGATGAAATACTTTCAGAAAGGGAGAAGGTTGGAGAAGCTGCCAGAGAGATCATCGATGAGAAGACAGAGCACTGGGGAATAAAGGTTTCATCAGTGGAGATAAGGGATGTGATTGTTCCTCAATCCCTGCAGGAGGCCATGTCCAGACAGGCTTCAGCAGAGAGGGAGAGAAGATCAAGGGTAACTCTGGCTCTGGCTGAGGTTGAGGCTGCTCAGAAAATGGTTGAGGCTTCAAAGCAATATCTCGATAATCCGGGAGCATTGCAGTTGAGGTGGATGAACATCCTTTATGAAATAGGTCTTGAGGGTAAGGGAACCTTAATGATGATCCCTACAAACACACTCACAGCAGGTGTGGCAGATCTTGGAATAGCAGAATTTGCAAAAAACCAGATGAACAATACTAATATGAACCAGGCTTCCGGTTCTGATAAGTGAGTTCAACAATATCCAATATTTTGTCCCTGTCCAGTTGTTCTATTCTGAGATCATCATAGGGTGTTCCGGGTAGGGAATTACCTATTTTTTTTCTTCTGTTTGAAAAAAGCATTCTTAATATGTTATCAATATACTGTTCTGGAACATCCCTGATCCTCCTTGCAGGTCTCAGTGTGACAATTGCACTGTTTACATCAGGTTTAGGATGAAAACAGTTTCTGGACACTATTTTTTCCAAATTTGCATCGAAGTGGATATATGTGAACAGGGATAATCTTGAATAATCCTTGCTGTTATTATTGGCCATCATTCTTCTTGCAAACTCTTCCTGCACCATCAGCACTGCCTTTTGGAATTCTATTGAAGCCATTTTCTCAAGAATGGGAGAGGATATGTGGTAGGGTATATTGCCAATTATTTTCGAACATCTTTTAAGATCATATTTTAAAAAATCGCCGTGAATTACCTGAAGTCTTCCAGATGAAACGAATCCACTGAACTTTGCCTTAATATAATCACTGAACCTGTGATCTGATTCTATACAGATAATGTTAGCTCCAGACTCCAGAAGTTTTTCAGTGAGGAAGCCCTCACCAGGACCTATTTCAACAATATCCTCATCTGGTTTCGGGTCGAGGATGTTTACCTCCATATCCCTTATATTCCTGTCCTTGAGAAAGACCTGTCCATATTTTTTTGTATACTGTTTCATCCCTTAACAAAGAGTTTGTATTTTTCATCCTTGTTCTCAAGTTCCTGAACAATCCTGTTTGCAATCATCTTTTCTGGATGATGGATCGTTTTAACCCTCTCTGTGAGATCTTCAAATGAATCAAATGGCTTCTTCTTTCTCTCTTCAATTATGGCCCACATTGTCTTGTTTCCAAGTCCCTGCAATAATTCCAGGCTGTGCATTCTGGGGCTTATGGATTCCGCAGTATTGAAGAATTGAATAAACCTTTTTTCATTGTTCTTTACTATGAGTTCAAGGGTGAAGGGTAGTTCACTCATAGCTGAACTTGTGAGTTCATCATAGCCAATTCTTCTTTTTACTGTACTTATCTTATCCCTCTTGGCCTGTTCCTTTCCAATGTATATCCTGTCTCCTATGGTGATTACCGCATTTTCCTTGGGTATGACCTCGAGAATTTTGAATTCGGTCTCACCGATTATGAGAGCAAGTGGGGTTTTATGGTAGTTTCGGTCATTCGGTCTACCCTGTTTTAAAATATCCAGAACATATGCATAATCATCCATAGAATCATCTCCTTATACAGAAGCAATATACTCTAATATATTATTTAATACCTTTTCATCTGGCGCGAGTTTATATGTATTCAAAACAGATCTTAATTGCTCCAGATCTTTTGGTAACAGGTCTACAATCTTTACGGCAACCTCTTCTGAAAAGTTGCCCATTTTCATTATTTCCTTTACAGCTTTTTTTGCCGATTCGGCATCAAGTCTCGTAAAACTACTTACGTAGTTGTACTCCTTGGCCGTTATATCATCAATCGCCTCTTCACGTGCCGTCTTTTCACTCAGGTGCCTGTGCAAAATATCCTGAGCCTCAGAGAAGGTGATGTACTTAATCTTCATACTTCAATCCTTCTCAAATGAACTGGGTCTGCAAGTATTGTCTTCTTAACACTTCCGACTTTTATTCCCAAAAGATAGCACCTTCCCTGTTGCCCTTCGATTACTCCTGTATAACCTTGAAAACTGTGGCTGGGCATTCCGGAATGTATGGAAGGCTCAATATTCACTGCAACATAGTCTCCAACCTCAAACTTCTGCATGAAGCTGTTGACTCTTGGCATACCTCTTTCCTTAAGCCTTTTAGTCATTTTATATCTTGAACCGGCTCTGGGGCCGTGCGACATTTTAACCATTGTTTTCACCTTTCTATTTCTATTACATCAAGCTCCCTTATTTTAATCTTCTGACCTACAAGATCAGAGAGGCTTGGATTGGTTCTACCGTCATCCCCTGAAACAAGTTCCTTTATATACGTTCCCGCCTCTGCTTCAATCACTATTACGGGCGGTTCTTCACTTTCAAGGTACAGGCTTTTTATGACTCTCTGTCTAACCAGATCAGATCTGGAAGCACTTACTCGTAATGGTGTTCTTTGATAAATAACTTTTCCGTTAAGTTGTTCTATGGCTCTTTTCAATTCTTCCATATCAATTTTCTTTCCATCAATTGACTCCAGAAGGGCTCTGTATTTTTTAACATAACGCTCGTCCTTAATTCTTACAATTTCATCCTTCTTTGCAAACCTAAGATTGTCAACTTCTATTCCTCTGTTTTCACTGTTGATTCTTTCCTTCAGAATCCTAAGATCGATTCTTCTTTTCTTTGGGTTGGCAATTTCCAATATGAACTCCCTTCCATTTCCCAGCATCCTCACGTCCACGTCCTCCCTTCCAGCACCGTGAAGAAAATAGTTTGTACCACCAGCCATTTCCATTGCCACATTTCCCATAATTGACTCGACAGTATCCTTAATCTCTGAATACTTTATCCATCTTGTCTGGGGCATGTCTCTCCTTAATTTCCTGTAGGTTCCATACACATACAGGGACTTGATCTGAAATTCAATGCTCATATATGTTAAGTCGATTTTAATCATTATATCTGGGTCTGCCTTGTCGAAATCCTTCCCTAATACGGTTCCAAGCATCTTCCCAATTTCCCTGTTTATCTCCTTTTTTATGCTTTCTCCCTTATCACCATATTTTGCCTGCAGTAATTTTTCTTTCTCCAGTATATCCCTGGATAATGTGGTTCCTATTAGAAAAGAATTATACTCGTACTCTTCAAGCCTCTTTACAATCTCATTGGCATAATCCTGTATTTCAGAAAAAATACCTGCGCATATAATACAATCTTTTTCAGGTACCCTTAATACTTCGTATCCAAAGGATTCAAGAGAATACTCTATATAACTACCCCTCTCAATATTGGATAGACCATGGCCAACAGAGGCAAATAACCTACCCCTGCACCTATTGCAGAGTCTCTCCTGAGATAGTTCCTGGAGGTTATCCAGGGGCATATCAATTCACCTTGAATCTACTTCTTTTTCTATGTTGGGCCTCTCCTTAAGAAACACCCTGGAACCACATTCGCATTCGATTTCATTGGTTCCTATGGACTTCTCAAGGATCCTGCCGCATCTTATACACTTATAGTCCACGTTCCACCATTTCCTCTATAATTCTCTGTGAATATTCCGGAGTGTATGATCCCCCTGCAAACTTGTATCCGCAATGCTTGCAATTCCAGATTCCAGATGCAACTCTTACAACCTTAAGTTGTTTGCATTTTGGGCACTCATACCTTGCTTTTTTCTGTCTGTAAATTTCAGACCAAACTTTTCTGACAGTTACTCCGTATCTCGGACCAAATCTTCCCGCCGGACCTACCTTTAATGTTCTCTTTGCCGTTTAGTTCACCCCATTACTTTTTTGCGAATTTCGTTTCCAACTCTCTCCGATATGTCAACCGCCTTTTTAATCTCTTCAATTTTAAATGATCCCACATTACCCTTTTGCATAGCCCTTATGTTCCCATCTTCGGTCATGGTAACAGTAATTCTTGCATCTGCCATCTGTTCCTCTTCCAGATCGGGATCGCACAGTATTTCATCACCTATTTTAACCATTGTTACAGAAACAGGATGTGTTCTGACAGGTAGTGGTATATCGTCACCATCTGGCGTGATCTTATATGTTGCATTCTTCAGGGCGGTAAGGCATCCAAGAGTGCAGGCATCGATAAGGTTTCCATCGTAATCGATCACATCAATATCTATGAAAACTATCATCACCTTCTTTCCGGGTTCTATGCATAGTTTTTCAAGATCGATCATCTTGCTCTCCCTTATACCTCTGTCTACCACCCTTGCAATCTCAATGGATTCTTCGTTTGGTGGTCCCGGCTCGAAGGTTGGAAATGCCATGGGTAGCATTTCAACATTTGTTGTCATAACTCCCATATTAGGTGTGTCCGGGAAGGGTTCACCTGACTCTATTTTCACACCAACAACGACCTTTGTCTTTCCAAGCCTTACAAGAGCAGATCCCTGGGCCCTGGGAACATAGTTCGGTTCAATAACTATCTCTCTGAATTCGTCAAGTTTTCTGCCATCTCCTCTGAGGCCCTCCTTCAATTTCTTTGAGATAAATCCCTTCTTAATTTCTGAAAGGACTCCCGTCGCATCTTTCGGCAATTCACTCACCCCCTTCATTCTGGGTTGCTGTATACTTCTCAGAGAGTGCCTTTCTCTGAATTTCGTTTATTCTCTTTGTTGCCTTGAGAATCATATCCATCCCCTTGTAAAGTTCTTCCTTGGTGAGTTCTCCATCCATCTGAATAAGGACAACCTCATCGGTTTTGGAAAGAACGGCCATTGGAAGATCTGCACTTCCAAAGTTATCCTCCTCCTTAGAAAGATCCAGAACTATTCTACCCTCGACTTTTCCTGCCGTGCATCCTACAACTAAATCCCTCATGGGGACCCCTGCATTTGCCAGGGCAACTGAGGCCGCAGTCAGGCTTGCAATCCTCGTACCTGCATCTGCCTGAATGACCTCAATGAAAACATCTATCTGTGTTCTTGGAAATTGTTCCAGCATAACTGCAGCACTCAGAGCCTCAGAAATTACTTTGGATATTTCCACGGATCTCCTGTCAGGACCAGGTCTTTTCCTCTCGTCCACTGAGAATGCTGCCATGTTGTATCTTGCCTTTATGACAGCCTTTTCAATATCCTGGGTGTGTTTCGGATAAGCTTCTCTTGGGCCATAAACTGCAACCAGTATCTTATTGCCTCCCCACTCAATGAATGCACTTCCATCTGCCCTTTCAAGGACATCAGTTGTAATCTTTATGGGGCGAAGTTCTTCATCTCCCCTGCCATCAAGTCTTAAACCATTTTCATCAATTAATTTCACGTTACTGGGCGTTCCCATCTGTTTCACCTTTTACTTTTTTCAAATATTCAACCATTCTGTCGGTCAATCCAGTTGTATGTGCTTCTCTTTCTATCATTCTTATTGCTTCATCTGCGATTAACACGTCTTCCGGTGCTCCATCTATCCAAATTACTCCATTCTGGCCTATCACGATTCTGGTTGATGTAGCATCTTTTATCATGTTGACCATTGAACCTGTTTTTCCTATTATCCTGGGTACCTTTGGAGCAGGAACATACATTATATGTCCACCTTCAAGTTTTCTCAGTCCCTGTCCAGGCTCCTTCAGGGTTATCCAGCTCTCCTTTACTTCATTGACGTTCATTACCTTCGCATATACGTAATCGCCTGCATTGAGATATTTCTTTATCTCCCCTGAATATGTCTTCCATGGCGTATCATTCATATGTAACATTGTCAGGTAAGGAGATCGGATGTCAACCGTCCACATGGATGGCCCAATCTCTATTACCTTTCCAATAACCTTGTCATTCCTTCTTGGAAAATAAGAACCGTGAAATGGAACGACGTCAATATATTCTTCACCTTTCTGAAGAGTTCCGAAATACTGAGATCTAGGAGTGCCCTGAGAATCACGAAAGACTCCGTTCCTTGGCTTCAAACCTTCAGTATCAACGGTATCTCCTGGAAATATTATCTTCTTAATTTCAACCGTTTGAATCACTTCCCCATCTACTGGAAACAATCAATCCGTTTTATACGGATAATTCTACTTTCCACTCTCTCTTACATGTAGTGGAATAGATTTTCATTATATATTACTTATGAAAGCGATTTAAAATTTGTCTTAAAAATTATCTGTTCCTGTTAAATTGTCCTGCTATATCAGAATATGGATTGTTAATTCAGAAATTTTAATTATAGATTTCCCACTATCATTTTAACCTATATCTTTTTTATCTCAATCTCATCTTTGGCCTTTCTGCTAAGGTTAGAAATTATTTCTCCATAGAGTCCAGCTGAAACTTCAATAACACAGATCCAGTTTCCATCTTTTGTCCACTCTTCCTTCAGTATTGTTCCCGATCTTGCTATTTCTCCATATATTCTTCCATAGGCATCACCCTTTAACCTTATAGCCAGTTTCACCTTTTCCATCCTTATGGGTATGAGTGGTTTTATCTCTTTAAGAACCATATTTACCTGTTCATTTACGGGTTTGAATGGATCAATATGAATCTTGGCTTCTTCCATCGCTGCCTCTATTCTTGCTGGTGGATTTGGTGCATTAGTCTGCGGATTTATGCCCTCCTTTGATATGATCTCAATCACCATCCTCTTTTTCATTTCCTGCATCTTATGTCTCTGTTCAGTGGTTAGCTGAATCTGACCCTTTTTTACAATCTCCTCTGCTATTTTTTTAATGTCATCTGTCTTGAATACTTCCTTGATGGATTCTTCGCCCGCTTTTTCTCCCTTCCTGGCATCTTTGAATACCTGATCACTGGCCAGATCCTTCTCAATGTCCACATCTCCATTTCTTATCTTTTCAACAGCATCAGGGTCGACCAAAATTTCAAATTTATGACCGGAATGCTCCAATCTTGCAACTATAGCATCGTCCAGCTTAACCATGACAGAAAGAGTAACTTTACAAAAATAAACCTTTGGTTATGAACTTAACATAAAGTCATTGGAAAAATTCATTTTAAGCATTTTAACAAAGGATAACTATAATTCAATCAAAATCTAATAGACGATCAGAGGTTATTGCTCTGATAAAATTACTAAGAAACATACCTTTAAATTCATATGGCTTTTTTATTACAGAGGGAATTAAGATAATAAAGAAATATGAGAACAAAATACATCTGTTATGTTTTGTTCCAAATGCGGTGCATTAATTGTGCCGGGAAAGGATAAGAATATATGCCCCGTCTGCGGACATGAAGAAAAGAAGGGAAAGAAGGAGGAGGGAAAGATAATTACAAAGAGTACAGAGAAAGACGTGATTGTTATAAACGAATCTTCCCACGTAGAACCCCTGGATTCAGAAGCTACATGTCCTAAATGTGGACACAGAGGTGCATATTTCGTCCTTAAGCAGACGAGATCAGCTGATGAGCCTGAAACAGCCATGTATACATGTGAAAAATGTGGTCACAGGTGGAGAGAATACTGAGGTGATTGCGACATGGTTTTGGAATCTCTGTCATCATCCCTGAGGGAAACATTCAGAAAGATTGCAGGCTCAAGCTACATCGACAAGGATGTAATAAGGGAGATGATAAAGGAGATTCAAAGAGCACTGTTGAAATCTGACGTTAATGTAAAATTAACCGTAGAACTGACAAGAAGGATACAGGAAAGGGCGGAAAATGAAAAGCCACCAGCCGGAATGCCCCCTCAGGATTATATATTGAAGATAGTATATGAAGAGCTGCTGGGCATTCTTGGCCAGGGTTCGCAGTTGAAATTACAGCCTCAAAAGATCATGCTTCTTGGTCTCTATGCTAACGGTAAGACGACAACAGCCGGAAAGCTTGCAAAATTTTTTGCAAAAAAGGGCCTGAATAGTGGTTTAATAGCCTGCGACGTTCACAGGCCTGCAGCATATGAGCAATTGAAAACAATTGCGGATCAATCAGGTTCGAAATTTTTCGGCATAAAAGGGGAAAAGGATCCCATTAAGATATACAGAAAAGGTGCAGAAGAGTTAAAGGACGTTCCCGTTAAAATAATTGATACCAGTGGTAGGGATTCACTGGATGAGCAATTACTTGAGGAAGTAAGGAAGTTAAAAAAAGAGGTTGAACCGGACGAAATACTCCTTGTGATGGATGCCACCATTGGGCAGCAGGCAGGACCACAGGCCAAAGCTTTGAAGGAAGCAGCAGGAATAACAGGTGTAATCATAACCAAGATGGATGGAACAGGAAAGGGTGGAGGAGCTCTGAGTGCAGTGGCCGAAACCGGTGCTCCTGTTTATATGATAGGAACGGGAGAACATCTCGACGATTTTGAGATTTTTAATCCAAAGAAATTTCTATCACGCTTACTGGGAATGGGAGATGCAGAAGCCCTTCTGGAGGTAGCTCAGGAAGCCGATGTGGATGAAGAAAAGGCAGAGGAGACCCTGACAAAGATAATGAACGGTAAATTCAACCTGATGGATATGTACGACATCTGGGAGAAATTTGCAAAACCATCCATAATGAAGAGGCTCTTCGATTCCCTTCCAATGGGAAAGATTCCACAGTCAAAGGCCGGGCTTCTGGATGTGGATAGTGCCCAGGCAAAAATTCAGAAATACAGGGTAATTCTTGATTCAATGACATACAGGGAACTTGAGAATCCGGATATAATAAACGCCAAGGTAATTAGAAGAGTTGCCAGAGGATCAGGGACGGAAGAGCAGGACGTAAGGAATCTGATGAAGGAATTTAAGGCAATGAAGGAAAACGCCAAGATGATGAAGGGAAACAGAGCACTGAAGAAGATGCTTAAAAACCAGATGAAAGGCTCCGATCTTCTCAGCGGCATCGATCTTGAAGGGAACTGAGCCTAAACTAAAGACCGACAGGCAATTTTTCCTTAATATAGTCAACAGGATCCAGGTCCTCGTTATCCCACGATTCCTCTTTGCCTTTCCAACTTTCAAACAATCCATTCTCGTCTTCATCATTTTTTCCATTCAACAGACTTCTTATGGACTGTATGGAAAGTTCTATCACATCCCTGACGGGAGTTCCAAGGATTCTGGTTGTGCCCATCATATTTCCAAGAAGAGCCATCCCCTTTCTGGTACTCGGAAAACAGCTGTGGAGATATCCTGAATAGTTAAAGTGAGATACTGTGCCCCTTGGATCTTCGTAAGAAGCATCAATGGCAAGAATCTCCTTCATATTTCCCTTTTGTGCTTCCACCTTATATGCCCCTTCCCTTTGAATTTCAACTGAGAACCTTGAATCGAGTGCCCTTGGTGAGAGTGACCTGGAATAGGATGATGAGTACCCGTGGACTTTGCAATTTTTATCATGAACCACATATTCACTATTTATATTACCATCACCAAGGGCAATCATTCTGCTCCTGAATTCCTCATCTCTTCCTTCCACGCTTGCCTTAACAACGAATCCTGAATTATCATCCCTTACAGCTCCAACACTGGACTTTATTCTTATTTCTGCACCGCGGCTTGCCAGATCAGCACACATATGCCTTATGAGTTTTTCACGGTCCATGGAAACAATCTCATTTCCCTTCTCTATGAGATAGTCGTCTTCAAAACTTTCTGTTTTCAATGTGAAAACCCCAAATTTCCCGTTTGCAAACTTTTCATACTTTGAAAAATACTTATCATAGGTCTGTGAAGAGATGAACATTGAACCGGATGGTGGATAGGATACATCTATGGACTTTTCGATCATTAAAACGTTCATACCCTTAGACAGAGCTTCCATACCGGCGTACAGTGAAGACAATCCACATCCTGTTATGATAAGATCATATTCCTTCATAATTACAGTAGTGACATATTAATATTCTATATTTTTCTATCACTGTTAGATGAAACGTTCGGAGAGTTATTTCAAAAAAAATATCACCACAATGATAAAGTTGATGCAGAAACAGTCACCTGAACACCATTTTGAATTCAGGGACCCATTCTGGGTCCTCATTACGACCATTCTGTCTCACAGGACAAAGGATGAAGTCACGGACAGGGCTGCCAGGTCCCTGGAGGAAAAGTATCATGACTGCAATGGTCTTTCAGAGGCATCCTATAATGATGTTCTTTCCATAATAGATAAGGTTGGTTTCAAGACAGTGAAGGCAGAAAGGGTGATCAATGCGGCTAAAATACTTAGGGAACAGTATAATTGCAAAGTGCCAGAGGACATAGATCTTATGATGAAAATTCCAGGGGTAGGAAGAAAGACCGCAAACGTTGTTCTTTCAGACGCCTTTGGAATTCCGGCCATTGCAGTAGACACACATGTTCAGAGGATATGTTATAGAACGGGTATAAGCAATTCACAGGATCCGGAAGAGACCGAAATCATATTGCAGAGAATCGTTCCGAAGGAATTATGGGTTGGCCTTAATCCAATGATGGTGGAATTTGGGAAGAATATATGCAGGCCTGTTGGTCCAAAATGTCAGATATGCAATATAAGGGATTATTGCAACTTTGGAGAAAAATCATTAAAAGACAGGAAAAAATAAGGTAAAATAAATTGGAATTTACAATGAATGTGTCAGATTATCCTTCCTGCCACCATCGATCACGAGAACCTGGCCGTTCATGAATGAAGATTTTTCCGATATGAGGTATGAAACCAGATCAGCCACATCCTCAGGTTGTCCTGTTCTGCATACGGTTGACCGTTCTATGAAACTCTTCTCCATTGTCTCGATCTCAGAAAGTGATTTCCCGCCGATCGTGAGATCTGTCTTTATCCAACCAGGGGCAACTGCGTTGAACCTTATTTTGTATTTTTCCATCTCCAGGGCCATTCTCTTTGTAAACATTATGACAGCGGCCTTTGAAATGGAATAGGCAGTAGTGTTCAGTGCAGAAGTCCCAACTCCTGCGTTTGATGCTATATTGACAACCGATGCCCTGTTTGATCTCTTGAGATCAGGTAGAAACTCCATGGTTGTGTATATGGTACCCTTGAGGTTTGTGTTCATTATAGCATCAAACTTTTTCTCGTCAAACTCCTCAAAGGGAAAAAGATACCAGATACCTGCATTATTTACTATACCATCAAGACCTCCAATCTCCTCATGTATCTTTTCAGCCATTTTTCTAACTTCATCCCGGTTCGAAATATCTGCCCTGTAAGTTCTGATGTTACTGCTCACAGAATTATTAAAATCAGGCACAGTCTTATTGTAATTTGCAGCAACTATTGCCCCTTCCCTCGCAAGTGTTGAAGTAATTTCCTTCCCAATGCCTTTTCCTGCACCTGTTACCAGAACCCTCATTCCATCAATCTTCAGATCCATATTATGAAATGGTCTCATTAATTAAATCTATTTTGAACCTGCCTTCTTCAACTTTCTTATGGAGGCATTTGCTCTATAGGATGAATATGCAACCAGCGCAATAACACCTAAAACAAAGATATTCAGATAGGAATTCCCGATAGTAGCCAATGCCTGATAGATGTAATTTAGACCATAAGTTTCCACGATCTGTACCTCATTTTTTCTAATAAATGAAACGTAAATGGTTATATTTTTACCCTTTAGGGTGAACGTTCCTTCGCTCTTATTTACGAAGACGTTAGGTGGCCCCTGAATTGTGTAATTGTGTGTTCCGTTCACGGCATATATATTTATTCCCAATGAAGTGGGCGCATTGATTCCATTCACAGACCAGCTTCCTGATACTCCAGTAGAATTCAATATAAACTGAACCAGATAGAGATATGGGTGCAGATTCAATCTGTATTCGTTTGAGGATCCATTTATGGTGAAGGTAAAACCATTTAACTTGTATGTTCTGTTCAAGAGATGTGCGTTCAGCTTATAAGTTCCGTTTACAAGATACATTATATAGAGTCCACTACCCTCTCCCATTGACACATTGGAGAGACCTGTCCGCAAAAGACTAAATGGAACAGGGCTCTCTGTAATGTTCATCAAAAAATTCATTCCTGAAGGATTGTTTAGTGAAAAGGAAACCTGATACCTTACCACTGGGAAAGCCAAATATAAGGATATGTTGAATCCATTTAAAAGACCAGACCCGGTTTGAAATGCAAATATTTTATTTTCACTTGCTGCAGAGTATATGAAACTTCCATCTGGAAGGCAAAGATCTATGTAACTCAGGTTGGAAGATCCGTTAAAATAACCTGCCCCTGTGGTTACATTGAGATACCATTGGGTGCCATTTAAGAGATCAATTTCGGAAAAATTAACAGCGTAAGAATCTTCAGGGGTAAGATTAATGGTGAGATTTTCTCCATTAACGAATATATTTCCGACGTCTGGGTAGAGCATAATGTGGTATCCGAAATAGCATATTTGGAAATGATATGTGCCGTTTGGAAGTATGAATGTAAAATTTCTACCAGAGAGGTTTCCTGTCTCCCTAAATCCAGATGAATTATGCAAATCCACGGACCATTTTGCTTGAAGCACCTCCTTTGATGAAAATATGATGTAGAACGATGGAACAAAGTCAAGATAATATCTTATTGAAGAACCATCAACTTTTAATACAGTTTCAAGTACCTTTGGCCTGTAATTGCTGTTGAAGTTAAAGAATTTTATAAAATAGGTTCCATTTGTAACTTTTACTGTAAGAAGATGCTCACTATCATTATCTTCATACAATGTGGTATTGTTCAAACAGATTCCCCAATATCCTGTGTTTACTGTGGTATTCTTCACAACAGTAATATTATATAGATAAGGTATGAAGGCAATGTTTAAGGATATATTATTCCCATTAATGGTGAAGTTCCCGCCACTGTTGTAGAACTTCTTTTCAGTGGTTGAACCCTGATAAATATAGGTTCCGTTAGGGAGATAAGTTTTTGCAGAACTATTATTTCCCGACAGATTAAAATTATATTTTGTGCCAAGGGATCCGTTAATAAACCATTGATGTACCACATAGGGAAAGATGATGTTAAATTTCACCACATAGGCCCTTACAAATTGAATCAAAATGTTCACTGATGAACCGTTTATTGTAAATTTACCGGAGGAATTAAAGGAAAACCAGAGATTAGAAGAAGCCTTAAGGTGGTAAATGTAGGTTCCATTCAGTAACCTTAAGGAAAAAATGTTGCTGTTAATTGTATAATTGAGATTGGTAATGTTTTGTGAAGTTATTTCTAGATTCCATGATAAATTGGCAGGAAGGCCATTTTCAAAAAAGGTTGCATTATAGTAATAGGGCATAAAATCAATATGGATTACTATACCCTGATAGTCAACATCTATGGTTTCAGGTATTGTGTAATATGTCCTTGTTTGTGATGTGGCTCTAAGGGTGTAGTTACCATAGGTAAGCAGAAGGTCAGTTTCATTACTGGTTGTGGATATGTTCTCATCTATATTTGTTCCATTTAAATGAAGCGTCCACTCCATACCTGAAGGCAATCCTTCCTCTACAAAATATACGTATGTTGATTTCAATTGAAGATAGTAGGATACAGGCTTTCCTGGAACTAAACTGTCACCAATCATAAGTATACTTCCACTCCTCTTTGAAAAGGTGGCATCGTTAATTATTCCGTAGTAGGAACCCATGTCGTGATATGTACCCCTATTCAATATCAGGAGTGTTGTATACGAATCTTCGTATATTCCAATTAAGCTAGAATTGGATGGACCTGCGCTAACAAAGGTGACTGTGTAATTTGGAAATGAATTAAGTAACACAGTACTGTTTGTAACAGGATCATACTGGTAAATATCATCTCTATATCCGTAAGTGAAATTACCAGCAACATATGCTGCTTCATTTAGGCAATTAATACCCTGTGAATTCAAAATATCTGCGTTATTTAAATTTTTAAAAGTTCCATTGTTAGCATTAAAAAGATATGAATATCCTCCAGCTGCCCCACCTATGAGTATCATATATTTCCCGCCGGATGCAGTTATAATATCTGTTCCAGATAGAGAAAGCTCAGAGGAAATATTCTCAGAAGAAGTGCTGTTAAATTTCTGAATATACAGTCTCGAGTAATTTCTTTCCTGATTATATATGACGTAGGTAAAGTTTCCAAAGTTTTGCATTCCCACAATGTTATTTTCACTACCAAACTGGTTAACTGGTGCAATAATCCTTCCAGAAAGATTAGTCAAGGAATTGTTCACTGGGTCATAGGAAAATATGTATAGACCGGCAGGAGGGTCAAAGTAATTTCCACCAAGAAGGAGCGAACCATCATCTGGTAATACGAATCTACAATAACCGCCACTCGGAGAGCTTTCCTTCACCATATTATAATTGCCCACACTGCCATTCAAACTTATCAGGCCCGAACCGCCTACAATATAAAAATTACCGTCATAATAGGTCTCCTGTGATGTCCAGTCCAGATAGGAGGATAATTGGCTTGAATAGTTCTCTATATTGTAGTCGGAAAGGTTATAATTTAACATACCGGAATAGGATGAAAATGAAATTATTTTTGAATTCCCATATTCCAATGGATTTGTCTGCAAGGCAACATTTGATGCATGAGAAGGCATAACCACTTCAGGTTCTCCAGTCATACCATTAACCATAGGGATAAGTGAAGATACCATCAAGGAAACAATCAAAAAAGAAACTACCTTACTACGGTTATGCATATACATTTATTCATTATTATCCTTTATATTAGTTTTATTGTAAAATCCAAACAGTAAGTTGATAAATGCGAGCTGGAAGTTTCCTTTCACAAGAGATTGAATTTAGGTGGGTGAAATCTTTCTAATATTTGAAAAGTTACAGCAAATACAATAACCAATCCTAATCAACAAAATTGTGGCGAACATTCTGTATATTCATAATCTTACCACATCATCGAGGTTTTGAAATATCGGAAGAATGTATTTGTAAATGAACTATCGTTCATCTTCTAAAGACAAAAATAAGAGGGTCATAGTGTTTTCTTGTGGGCTCATGGATAAATCTGTAGATTACCGCACCTGAAATATATGGAATTCCTCAGGTGCTCCTCATTTCTGAATCCATAAGTCATCCCTTCTGTAAGCCATATCTTTGAACCAACCCATTATGCCCTTGCAACATCCTTCATTCCATCTATGATGGAATGCATTCCACAACTCACCTATACTTTCCTTCATGGAATATGCCTTTCCCGTCAGGAGATATGATTTCCTAAGTTCCTCACATCTTTCCCGGTATTTCTCCGGCAGATTCCCTGGTGAGTATAGTCTTCCAGAGTGATTTAAGTTCCAGCAATGTTGAATAGATCTGGCATTCGTCCGTTGAATTCTATATAAAAGCATTAGTTGAAATTAACCATATAAAAGTCGGAAGAACCATAATATATATACAATGCCATATTCATATGATTATGACACCTGTAAAGGGTATGAATAAGGAAAGAAAGAAGTTCATATTCCCAATCCTTGCTGCGGCGATAGTGATTGCTTCATCAGCTTTCATAATTTATCACTATGATATATCAGACCATCATACAACAGAAGGATTGCCCGTTCAAATAAGAGTCATCCTTAAAGATATCCCCCATTTTAATTCACCATATACAACATATCCTGATTCAGGATTCACATACAATCTTTCAAACGCAAGTCTCACCCTGCTTGCCTTTGATCCCGAGTGGATCACAACTGGAGGAAACTTCGGAAGTAAGAATATAACGTACAATCTTTCAGATAATCCT
>NZ_JBLSDF010000012.1:0-44506 GCF_052315355.1 Cuniculiplasma thermophilum | reverse complement strand
TCTCCATTGTCCTTCCTTCCAACATATTTGTAGTGGTAGCTTGTATTCTTGATTCTGGGATTGTAGTATGGCACCCTCTCATAGACGTATATCTTTCCGTTGACAGTTTTTTCAATTACCTGATTCTTTGATGTAATGGTGAGAAATACCACCATTATTAATAAGCTTTCTCCCTGTTCATGAACCAGTAATAAAGCCGCAAATCAGAAATTAATGGTGGTAAAGATTCGGAAAGTCAGGTTATATCCGCATGTTCCTTCTTATGGTTTCAATGGATAATTAAAGATTCTTTACAGGTCGATCCATTGTTATGTCACGATCCTTTTGCTGTTGATACAATATAGCATCTTATTAATGGAACAGGAATGCTATCATCAGCAATTTTGAGTATTCTGTATTAGGGAATGTTTCATTGTTTTTTGGTGAATGAAACATCCTTTGATCTTCTTGTTTTTCCGTCTCATCCCGGTTCATCACGCTTCACATGTCCAGGATATGATATGATGAATGTTGCATTCTTTGCAGATCCCCTCTTAACTTTGATATTTTTGATTCAAGATGTCTCTGCAACTCATTCCATATGATTCGATCTCTCCTGTTTTTGATAATCTTTCACGGAATAACTATATGGTTCTTGCATCCGGGTACTGATCAGGATAATCATTAAAGTTTATGAAGGATATCCTGTCATAAATCTCATTCTCAGCCTATTCATCTGTTGGGTTGTAAAGGCTCTGAAGGTAGAGAACCTTAACCACGGTTTCACGGGAATGTTTGACATTTTTCCCCTATCCGCATCATTATGACATAGATCATTAAGAAGCGGAGGAAAGGAATCCCGGTCTAATTTTTCCTTTGTAAATGCAAGTGGACCATTTACAAAATACCATCTTTATTTCCCCCTGAGAACTTCGTCAAAGGGGTCACTCATACTGTAACATGGGTGTTTCATGAATAAATGATACGGTGTTTAATGAGGGGGTTATTAGAAATCCTCTTTAAGGTTCTTTTAAAATAACTATTATAATTTTTTGTGAGAATATGTTCATGCATATTCTATACCTTTCCCTACAAAGATTCAAAATAACTTTTGTCTATTTCTCTTAGGGAATATTTTTGAATTTCTCTGATCCCTACCAAACTCTCAATCATTATAGATGCCAATTCATTACCGTCTATTAATTTAAGACTATGGTCAGTATCCCTTTTGGCAGTGTCAATGGCCTCCTTGGTGAATTTAGCTGTAGTTATCAATACTCCCTTTTTGGCATGTTTAGTAGTCAAAGCGCCTATAAAATCTCTAATCTTGTCAGGGCCAACATTATCTTTGCCATAACGCTTTGCCTGAAGATATATCTTATCAAATCCAAGTTTATCTTGTGAGATTTCACCGTCTACTCCTTGATCATTTGGTTGACCAAGAACTTTTGCCAATTCCTCATAGTTCTTTCCATAACCCAGAGCGAGCATCACGTCAATTACAATTCTCTCAAAATCTGCAGGTTTTACGGTTTTCAAAGTGCCTAATAAATCATTCTCTAACATTTTGTTCCTTTTTTCAAATATTTTTTCAATTTCCTCGTCAGGAGTATCGTTCGGAGAGATTTCAAAGTCTTCTTCTATATCTTTATCAATTGATTTAACCTTTATCTTTCGATGTCTAACTTCCTTGAACTCCTTAAAAGGTGGGAATTTTTCTAAATAAGTCCATTTTATTTTTTTAGGTAAAATTTCTGCTACTTCTTTTCCAGTTTCTGAGATTTCGAATTTGGAACGATCTGTCCTTACTAATAGACCAGCTTGAACTAGGTATGTTATAGCCCAAGATATCCTTTCATACATATAAGTTCTTTTTCCGTTCGGCATTAAAAGGCCAATTTGCTCTTTACTTAAATTGAATTGTTTGGACATTTCTTCTAAAGTCTCTGATAATTCGTGTTCCTTGCCATCAAGAGAATATCTAAGGATAGGGGCCAAAAATTCATCAAATTTCGGTAAATCTATTTCTGTCATTAATTCTTCACCTTTTCCCTTTTATAAAGTTTAATGTTTTTACCTCTTTAATCTTTTTCTTTTGTTACCATAGCGTTGATCTGTTTATCTTCAAATATTTCCGTTTATAAGGTTCAATTCCCATTACTCTGTCCTTGGTATTAGTAGTATCATTTCTTGATATCATAATATCGGGTATTTTAAACTCAAGTTCTTTGACCTTTCATAATAAGTATCTACCAAATTCTCTGACATTCTCAAACATTATGTTCTCAAGATTGTGCCGTTTATTCCTGAATTCATAACTCCTATTGCTTATGTCTGTAATTTTCTCAATCATTATCTTTGCATTTTCAGGTTTCATTCTTATGTGCTTAATTTCATTGTCTCAAACAAGTATCATCACTTTCACCTTAGTTTTTCATAAAATTTTATCCCTTAGTTATTTTCTGGCATTTCCCGATTATACCTAACTAATTGCTCTTTATAGAATATATAGCACTACTTTTTTTAACAGTATAATTTCGCTAACCTAGAATGATAGGAGAGTTCTTCATAAACTTAATAAGATTACAAGTCGAAAAGTCCTATGGCCAAAGTATAATCTGCAGCAATCCTCTTAAAAATTAGGATTACCCGATTTCTTGAATTAGAATTTTTTATCATAACCCGCATTCTATTTTTACTATCAGTGGAGTATTTTTTCCTTTCACGCATAGCCTCGGTAAGAGTCTCCAAAAGTAGGCATGATCACTACCCATTAACACTTTTGACTATATCAATCTGTTTCCTTTATCTGAGAGATCGGTTCACATCCTTTACACATTTATCTGTTTTCACTAATAATCAATGTATCTTTGTGTTCTCGCTTTTTTTACCCTCTGGTTTATGGTATATCATAAAGTTATGTTGCAAACCAAGAGTATTTCTTGTATAAAATCAGATCATACAGAGCCTTAATTCCACCAGTTATAAATATGAGTGAAGATGGCATCAATTCTAAGGCAATTCCTCCAAATAGAGGCCCAGGAATCTGTGATGCAGATCTTGCAGAGGTAAAATGGGAGTTAGCTGCAATTCTGGCTTCCTTTGGAATGAATGTATTAATGAAACTGTCCCTCGCAGGAACATCCATTTGGCTTGTAGTCTGTCTAAGATATAGAAACATTTCACTCCAAATAAGGTTGTGTAATACGGGCATAAGGAGAAGAAAACCGTTACTTATTAGGTGTGTAAACACCATAGTTCTTATGAGTCCAATGCGTGTTTGTATCTTTGACGATATGAGTATTGAGAACGCTGTTAGAATGTTTACTATCAGAAATATGTATCCTGCAGTTGACAAGTCAACCTTATAGACGACTTTGAACCATAGGGTAAGCATTGAGGTTGTAATCAATCCTCCACCTATTGAATCCATGGAAAAAAGGGCGGTTAGTGTGAAAACATGACCTCTCATATTCTCTGGAACTCTGGATTTTTCTTTCTTATTTTCCAAATTTGGAAAATTAACGAAAAGATATATAATAAATTGCAAGACAGATAGACCTAGATTTATCATAAATATGTTGGTAAAGGAAATATTGGATCCTGATAGGAACAGTAAGAGTGTTCCAATGGAGGCAGCAGCATAGGATCCAAAATTGTAAATTGAAAATGCCTGGTTTTTTGAGTGCTGATCAGTTTCATAGTGGCTTATGGTAAACTGTTCGATAGGCTGATAAGCAGACAGATCCCTTCCATTGAGCGAAATACCACCAATAATAATTCCAATCACATAGAAAATGGGGTTAGGGAAGATTATGAGCATTGTAAACCCCACGATCAAAAGAGAGGAAAGCAGCATAGAACGAAATCGTAATGAGGCTCTACTCCTCCCATAGATTGCAACAAATATGCTTGATGAGAAAATACTAAGAAAAAGAACTGTACCTATTTCAAAGGCATTGAAGTTGAACTTCGAGAGGAAGTATGGCGAACTGATTGCCATAGTAATAAAGATAAAGGATCTTAGGGATTTTGTAACTGTAAGAAGTGAGGATTCCTTGACCATTTAGTCCTATTGTAAAAAGATATAAAATATTTAGATGTGCGACTTTTTCTATGTTGTCAAATTAAGACTTTACAAGTTGTTTACAGCGACCCTATTTGGACGTTTCTTTTCTGAATTTCTCCATTTCTGACTTAATTTCGTCAACGGAGGCTGAACTTTCCAGTGTACTTATATCCCCAGGTACATCACCAAGAAATACTGCCTTAACGACTCTTCTCATTATCTTTCCGCTCCTTGTTTTGGGAAGGGTATCTACGATGTGAATCTCCTCAGGAACATATATTGGTCCCAGTTCTTCCCTTATTCTCTTCCTCAATGTGGAAACTATTTCGTTGTTTCCTTTGAATTGGTCCTTAATCACTACAAAGGCTACAATAGATTCTCCTTTTGTTTCATCCGGTTTACCAAAAACCGCAGCCTCAGCCACTTCATGGGAAGAAATAAGCGCATCTTCGATTTCTATGGTGCCCAGTCTGTGGCCAGCGACCTTCAGCACTTCGTCTGCCCTGCCAAGTAGCCAGTAGTATCCTTCAGAATCCTTCACAGCATAGTCTCCACAGTAATACATTCCATTGAACTTCTCAAAATATACTTTTTTGAATCGTTCAGGATCATTATTCAGTGTGAGGAACATCCCCGGCCAGGGTCTTCTATAGGCTATGTAACCCTTTTCTCCTGGCGGGACTTCCTTTCCATTTTCATCAAGGATGACTGGATCAACTCCCGGCATCGGAAATGTTGCTGATCCAGGTTTTAATGGGGGAAGCCCAAGTCCATTGGCCGGGGCAATTACGAATCCTCCTGTCTCAGTTTGCCAGTAAGTATCAATTATTGGGCATTTCGATCCCCCAATATTCTCATAGTACCACTTCCAGGCAGCTGGATTTATAGGCTCACCCACAGTACCCAGAACCTTAAGGGTTGAAAGATCGTGCATTTTTGGATATTTCTCTCCAAAACGCATAAGCGTCCTTATGGCAGTAGGTGAAGTATAAAGAATATTAACCCTATACCTTTCAATGATTTCCCACAACCTGTCTGGCTCAGGGTATGTTATAGATCCTTCATACATTATGGACGTGAGTCCAAGTATCAAAGGTGCAAAAACAATATAGCTATGTCCTGTTACCCAGCCAATATCTGCTGCGCACCACCATCTGTCATCCTCATCAGGATTAAAAGCCCATTTTAATGTATTTGCGACCCAAACCGAATAGCCACCATTTCCGTGGACAACTCCCTTTGGCTTTCCTGTTGTTCCAGACGTGTAAAGTATGTAAAGTGGGTCATTTGAATCCATTGGTACAGGCTTTACATAGGTCATGTTGTCCCCAACTATATCGTGGTACCAGATGTCTCTGTCTTCTTCCATTAGCACATTATGGCCGGTCCTTTTAACAACTATAACATTTTTCACACTGGATGTTTGTTCCAATGCCTCATCCATTATTTTTTTAAGTTCAACAATCTTTCCGTTTCTGAAACCTCCGTCGGCCGTTATTACAATCTTTGCCTTTGCATCTTCTATTCTTTCGGCAATTGCAGACGCTCCAAATCCAGCAAAAACAAATGAAAAGGTAGCCCCTATTCTTGCTGCCGCAAGCATTGCAACGGGTGCTTCAAGAATCATGGGTAGATAAATTAGGATTCTGTCTCCCTTTTTGATTCCGAGATTGAGCAGGGCGGATGCAAGATTATTTATCCTTCTGTAAAGGCCATCATAAGTGATTATCTTCTCCTCCCCCTTCTCTCCAATCCATATGTAGGCCGCCTTATTTCTCCTGTGAGAGATAACGTGCCTGTCCACCGCATTGTATGACACATTCAGTTTCCCGTTCACAAACCACTTATAGAAAGGTTTGTTGGTGTCATCAAGAACTCTGTCCCATTTTCTATCCCATTCCACAATAGTAGCAGATCGAGACCAAAATTCATCTGGGTTTTCTAAGGATTCCCTGTAAGCCTTTTCATAAGAGCCAACTCCTGGGTGAAACTTTTCTCCTGTTGGAAGAACTTCCCTTATTTCATCTTTTTCCGACATATACGATCATTAAGAAAATATTACAAATACTTTCCCAAGCTTAGAAAAAGGTTAAATATATTACCTCTTTATATTTTTATGAACACTATAATCCATATATTTGTGGGTGGGAAAAATGAGTGATACAATTGAGGACAATCCCTTCAGTAAAGCTCTGGCAGCAGATCCTGCTCCTCTTGGTTTAGCGGGTTTTGCATTTACCACATTTCTTCTGAGCTTTGTCAATGCTGGTCTAATCAGTTCTGGCGGTGTAAACGTTGTGGTTCCACTTGCTGTTGCCTATGGTGGTTTAGCTCAGCTTATCGCAGGATCCTGGGAGATGAGGCGTGGGAATACCTTTGGATTCACCGCCTTTACCAGTTATGGGGCATTTTGGGAATTTTATGCCCTTCTTAATATTCTTGCAGATATGCATGTTTTAACAGTATTACCTGCAAGCGCAATTGGATGGTCTCTAATACTTTGGGGAATATTCACATTGTATATGTGGTTCGGGGCCATAATGCTTAATACCACACTTAATCTTACATTCTTAACACTTTGGCTTGCCTTTATTACATTGGGTATTGGAGCCATATATTCAAGCAACACCTGGACACATCTTGGGGGCTATTTTGGCATACTTGCGGCATTCTTTGCAGCATACACAAGTTTCGCAATTGTAATAAACAGCATAAGACCAAACACAATTCCTGTTGGTCCTGGAATTAAATTAACTGGTAAATAAATAAATTTTTTTATTCTTTTCAATTACCTTATTCTTTTACTTAGGAATGTCATTTGGCAATCTATATTTTAAATCGCTCATATAATCAAGATAAAAATAATATAATTTTAGATGGGCTCAAAAGGTTGGGATCAAATAGTCAATGAGGAGTCTATGTTTGCAATTACTATAACTTTGGCTATTTGTATATATTTAATAATGTATTTCTTAGAAGTGGAATCTGTATAGAAATAATTAAATATAGATGTATATTTGAGCTTCAATGCAAGGCAAACCTGATCCCTTCTGGTTCATAATCCTATATTTATTGCCTATAATCGGGGCAATTGCAATGGCCATACTTTTCACAAATCTAGAAAGAAGAGATCGCTATCATATGTATCAGTCATCCGTTGAGGGTGTTGTTCTAATTATCCTTTTCATAATCCTCAGGGTTATATCGGCAATGGTTATGGACCAGGCTTTTTCAACGAGTACGTCCTTTAGCACAATAAGTTCAGCTGTTTCTCTAGTTCAAGCAATCGTTCTGATTATAGACCTCATCTCATTTCTGATATGGATATATGGAATATTTGTTGGTTTTAAGGCGAGTCAGGGATCAGATGTAAAAATGGTCTTTGTAGGAAATATAACAGACAAAATTATGGCAGCATGATTAAAATATATTAAATTTCTTTTATATTTTGTTATTGAAATAATTTTGTTAGTTTGTCATTAATTATTTAAAAGAGAAGACCATGAAATTTTCCTTCATTTACGGAATAAACGTGAAATTTTAAATTATAGTCTACTTTGAAAATGCCCCTTTTAATGTGCATTTCACCGTATTCGTCTATGTTACCTTCCCTTTTAATTATGTTGAGTAACTTTGAGGCATTTTCATCGTTACTAAAGAAGTATATCCTCATCCATGCTTCCTTGTATTTTTTTGCCAGGTTTTTTCCGTAAACATCGAGCAATCTGCTAGCCTTGGCAATCGTTTCACTTATTACATGTTCGTCAATGCTTCCATTTAGATTGCACTCGGCCATTATGTAAGGCAGATTTTCAACATCAAAGGCTATTACGTCAACTTTCGCGTTATCGTCTATTTCATATCCTGTTTTTATTTGTTCGATTTCCTTTACCTTAAAAATCAACCAGTTAGAACATATCATTGTGAAGGTTCTGTTATTCTCTTTTTCATTGGGTTTCAGAAATATTTTCTCTAATTCCCTTAGCATTTTATCACTCATTCCATCATAGAGTTGAATTCCTTTTCCAGTTGGAATTTTCTCTCCTAAGTTTTCTGCGAGTTCATTGAGGAGTATCCTGTGAATTCTGTGCTTCTGCAATTCAAGTATCACTTTCTCCCGGTAAAAATTATCTTCGTTTTTCTTTTCCTCCTTGACGGCCACCATTTCATCGTCGGATTTTTTTTCTTCCTTCTTCTCCAAATACTTACTTAATTCATGGGTCGGAATTTGTTCTAGCATGATCTTTATGAGGTCGTCTTTTCTTATTTTCTTAGGAATGTTACTAATATTCTCACTTGCACATATCTCCATTAATTTTGCCACAGTCAATGTTTTCAAAATATCTTCGGTAGACACAATTTTTTATTACTAAATTGTTAATAAGTATTATTGTTTATTTCACTTTGTTATAAAGAGAAAGTAGGTATCTAAATGCAAGAGTGGCAAAACAAATTTTTTATTAAGGGGGTTTCCCTTTTAATAATGTGACACAGGAATTCAACCAAAATAAGATTACTGATCATATGGCCAACGAGAGAACATACTTAGCATGGGTAAGAACAGGTATAGCAATTATCGCCCTTGGATTTGTTGTCGCAAAGTTTGGTATAATTATAAAAGAGTTGGTGCCCAATGCACCGAAAACATCCTATCACCTCTCAACTGGAGTTGGTGTAATCCTTGTAATTTCAGGTGGTTTTCTTCAATTGATGGCAATGCGTTCATTCATCACAAATAAGCGGAACATTGAAAGTGGAACATTCAGACCAAGATCCGCTAACGAGCTAATAGCAGGTATTCTAATACTTTGTATAGCTGCTCTGCTTGTTATATATATGTTATTGACTCTATGAAAATACAAACTTCAAGAAATATGAAAAGATATTCCATTAATATCTCATTATAGAATATAATTAATCTAACAGCACTTTCTGGTTCGCTGGGTTTAGATGGTTTTGAAATACTTCAAAAAGCAAGTAAGCCAGAGTTCTTGATACCCGATGTGCGATACAATATTCTTCATAAAGAACATACTATATCACATAGTATGGCAATTTTGAATAAATTTAAATAAAGACATTCAGTCAAAATGTTCATGGCTTTAAAAGATAAAAAGAAAATAATATTAGCAGTAACCGCAGCCATGTTGATGATCTTCTCATCAATGTTTGTAATAGCGGTCTCTGCCTATGGAAACAACTCTGGTGGTGGAATTTTTGCAACACCTCAGACGTCGAATAGTACGGCAAACTCTACACTATATTTATCTCCTGGACCTACGCCAGCTTTTACAGACAATTTCAATCCATTCAACATCTGGAGCACACCAGCAGGAATAATGGGTTTCATATATGAACCACTTTTCCAGATTAATACATATAATGGAACAGTAATTCCATGGCTTGCAACTTCATACCATTTCTTGAACGGTGGAAGGAATCTTACGGTCGATCTGAGACATAATGTTACATTCTCGAACGGTGAACCGTTCAACGCTTCAAGTGTTGTATTCACATTCAACACGGAAAAGAAGGACTACGGAGAATGGGGAACAGTCAGTAATATTTCAGCTATTAACAACTACGAGGTGGAATTCAACTTCACACAGCCACAGACCCAATATCTATTCTACATAGGTTCAACGGTCATAATACCTCAGAACGTATGGCAGGGTGTAAAGAATCCTGCAAGTCAAACAGTTACAAACCCAATAGGAACAGGTCCTTACATGATACAATCCTTCTCTCCGCAAAAAATAGTACTTGTTAAGAATCCTCACTACTGGCAGCCAAACGAGCCTAAGATCGATCACGTTGTATATGTTGATTACACAAGCAACAGCGCACTTTCATTGGCTCTTGCTGAGGGTAAGGTAGAGTGGGCATCTGTGTTTGAGCCCAATGTTACTCAGCTCTTTGTAGCTAACAACCCGGCACATAATCACTACTGGTATCCACCTGGTCAGCCGGTTACACTACTTCTGAACAACCTGATATACCCACTAAATTTGAGCTATTTCAGGCAGGCAATCAGTCTTGCAATAAACAGAACGGCCATAATGAACATAGGAGAATATGGATATGAAACGCCTGCAAATGCGGCAAACATACTCCAACAGCAGATGTCATATCTTAACGCAACAAATACAAAGATGGCAAATCAGTTAGCACAGTATAATCCATCAGCTGCCTTGCAACTTTTGGAATCCCACGGTTTTACTCTTAAGTCAGGCACACTTTACTCTCCAAACGGTCAACCTGTGCCCAATCTGAATCTCATGTCCATAGCTGGATACTCTGATTGGGATACCGATATAACAATTATTGCAGCGGATCTAAAGCAGATCGGCATTTCAGTGACAACAACAACTCCAACACAGTCCGTGGTTAGTGGAGATGTTACAGATGGAAACTATACAATGGCTCTGGATGTGGATACTGGAATCGGCCCGAACCCATGGTATGATTACAGTGGAATTCAGGGACCCGTTGTTCCAATTGGGCAGAATGCATACATTAATCCCGAGAGATGGAATGTCTCCTCACAGTTTGAGCAGTACTTTAACAACTTCCCATCAGCGGTTACAAATGCAACCCAGGAAGCTGATATAAATGGAATGGCCTCAATAATGCTTCAGCAAATGCCCATTGTTCCACTGGTCTATTCAGCAGACTGGTATGAATATGTCAACACGACCATTGGTGGATGGCCAAATGCAGCACATCCCTATTGGATACCCATGCCTTGGTACCCTGGACCAAGCGAGGTAGTACTGTTGCATCTATATGTGAAAAGTAATGCTCCTAACAGCACCGGAATTAGCAACACTGACTACTACATAATAGCCGCAGTGGTTGTAGTGGTAATTGCAGCAGTTGCATCATTCGGATGGGTGAGATCAAAGAAGATGAAAGCGAAAGAATGAAGGTAGGTATGTTTGAAAATTCCCATAAAATATATTATAAATAAAATTTTTCTTTTTGTAATTGTTCTATTTGGTGCTATAACTTTAAATTTTGTCTTACCCCGATTAATTCCTGGAAATCCTGCTGAAACTATCTATGAAGATGTTGTAAAGGAGTCAGGAGGGGCAGTAAATCCAAAATATCTCCATCAGCTGGAGGCTGAATATGGCCTTTCCCACGCACCAATTTATCAACAGTATTTTTCATACCTAAACGATCTTTTTCATGGGAATCTGGGCGTATCCATAACCTATTATCCGGTTTCTGTTTCAACAATTCTTTCTCAGGCCTTGCCATGGACACTGTTTCTGGTCATAACTTCCATTTCAATATCCTTCTTCATCGGAAACAGGATGGGTAGATATGGTGGAATTAACAGAAATACATGGAAGGATCTTACAGTAGATGTATTCAGCATGTTTATGGCGTCTTTTCCCGCATTTGTGATGGCATTCATAATTTTGGACATATTTGCAGTGGATGGAAAGTTATTCCCACTTGGGGGAGCATATAGTTATACTCTTAATGAAAGTCTATCCATTCCATTCATAATTTCAGTAATGTACCATGCAGCCCTTCCTGTTCTTACAATTGTACTGACCTCCTTGGGAGGGTGGACTCTGGGAATGAGAAATAATATTATTCCAAATCTGAATAGCGATTTTATAAATTATTCCGAAAGTCTGGGAATGAAAGATTATCAGTTGAAAAGTATTGCTTACAGAAATGCCATACTTCCAAATTTAACAGGTTTTTCCATGTCTATTGGTCTATCCATGAGCGGAGTCATAATTGAAGAATCAATATTTTCATATCCTGGAGTAGGAATGTACATGATTACGGCAATAGACAACCTGGATTATCCCCTAATGCAAGGTATATTTTTGATGGTTATAATTGCGGTTCTGGTCGGGAACTTCATAGTCGATTTGCTTTATGGATTTTTGGATCCAAGAATAAGGCAGGAGAGTGCTTAATATGCATAAAATAAATGAAATGGGTATCATTGAAAAAAATGACTCAATAAACATTCTGAGAGGAATATTGGGGAAGATAAGGTCGTATCTGGGTATATTGTTTCAGAACGGTAAATCCACCTTTGGTTTTTTCCTCTTAATGGCAATAGGAGTTTTCGCAATTGCAGGAATATTTTTTACACCTTACAACCCAGACGCCTATATTTTTAAGAAATCATTGCCACCCAACTCAGTGAATTTACTTGGTACCACTGGATACGGTCAGGATGTTTTTTCCCAGCTATTTGCCGGAGCAGCTCCAACTCTAATGATAGGTTTCGCCGTTGGAATTATGGGTACTTTAATATCTGTTTTCGTTGGAGTCATATCTGGTTTTGCCTCAAAGAGAGTTAACGATTTAATAAACTCAATAGTAAACATATTCCTGGTCGTTCCAGGTGTTTTACTGATTATGTTATTCGGAACTTACTTTCTCGGTTTAAAGGAGAATCTTGGATACATACCCACGATTCTCATTCTTATAATAACAGGGTGGGCATTTGGTGCAAGAACATTCAGATCAGTAACACTATCTGTGTCTAAGAGGGATTATATATTATCTTCAATCCTCATTGGTGAATCAAGAATCAGCATCATATTCCGTCAGATAATAAAGGCTATTATGCCAGTTATAGTATCAAACTTCTTTTTCACTGCGATGTATGGGGTTATGGGTCTCACATTTGTGGAGTATCTCGGAGTGGGAAATCTGAGTCAGGTTAACTGGGGAACCATGTTATACTGGGCCATAAATGATGAAGCTTACCTAACCGGTCAGTGGTGGTGGATATTGCCTCCAAGTCTGATGATATCTGCCTTGATGTTTTCCTTTATCCTTCTCAATTTTGGACTAGATGAAATCGCAAATCCATCTCTTAGGGTATACAACAAGAAAAGGAGGAAGATTAAAAATGCAACAAATACTGAGAACTGAGGGTATAGTAAAGCAGTTTCTAGTTAGAAAGGGACTGGTTTCAGGTAATACAATTAATGCCCTTGAAGATGTGAGCATATATTTAAATGAAGGGGAAATACTGGCCTTAGTTGGAGCAAGCGGAAGTGGGAAAAGCACACTCGCCAGGGTTCTCGTACTCCTTTACAGGCCAACTAAAGGAAAAATATATTTTTTAGATCAGGATGTTACAAATTACAAAGGAAGAAAGCTCAAAAAGTATAGGTCAGATATCCAGATGGTATTTCAAGATCCATATGCTTCTTTAGATCCATATCACACTGTTGATTGGCATATAAGGAGACCACTTATATTAACACATTATAAGGGAAATATAGACGAGAGGATAGACGAACTTCTTGAAATGGTAAAGTTAAATCCTCCATCCTATTTCCGTGGAAAATTTCCCCATCAGATTTCAGGTGGGCAAAGGCAGAGGGTCTATCTGGCAAGAGCACTGGCTGTAAATCCCAAGGTCCTGATTGCAGATGAACCTGTTTCCATGTTAGACGTTTCTCTCAGGATAGAGGTACTTGATCTATTGAGCTCCATTAGGGATAATCTTGGAATTAGTGTTATATACATAACTCACGACCTCAACACAGTAAGTGTCATCTCTGATAGAATATACGTCCTTCATAATGGAAAAATAGTAGAGTCTGGAAAGACGCAGGACGTCATCAAGAATCCATCAGATTCATACACCAGGGCGCTTATTGAGGCAGCCCCTGACCCTTATAAAAGGTTATGAGTGATTTTAATGGCAGATAATTCTATAATGAGTGTGAGGAATCTATCAGTTGGGTATTATTCAGAATCCGGATTTAATAGGATAATAAATGATCTCAACCTTGATGTGCACGAGGGAAAAATTCTTGGAATTGCTGGTGAATCAGGTTCAGGAAAAAGCACGCTGGCGCAGGCCATATATCGTTCACTTAAATATCCGGGAGAAATTGAATCAGGAGAAATTTTATTTCAGGGAAAAGACATAATCAAAATGGAACCATCAGAACTAAGAAAAATAAGGGCCGTAGATATTTCATTCGTTCCACAGGCCGCAATGAATGCCCTCAATCCAGTTAAGAAGATTCTCTATCAATTCTTTGATGTTCTCATTGCACATGGGAAAGATCCGGAGGAGAATTTGGACAAAATTAAGGAAGCTGTTAAAATGGTAAGGCTAGATGAATCCATCCTGAACAGTTTTCCTCACGAATTAAGTGGAGGCATGAAACAGAGAACAGTTATTGCCATGTCCCTGCTTCTATCTCCTAAACTGGTAATTTTTGATGAGCCCACAACTGGCTTAGATGTACTCGTGGAACACGATATATTGAAGGACATAAGAAAAATACAGAGGGAAACGAACATATCTATGATATTTATCACACACGATCTATCGATTCTGTATGAAATGTCGGATGAAATTGGAATGTTATATGCAGGTGAGCTAGTTGAAAAGGGGAAGTATGAAGAATTTCTCAATAACCCCATGCACCCATACAACTATTTGCTTACAAAGAGCATACCCAGGATTGGGGTGAGAAGGGAAAATATAATTAAATTAAAGGGAACACCAACCAATTTTGATCCCCAAAACAAAGGATGTCAGTTTATAAGCAGATGCCCTTTCAGCGAATCATTCTGTTCTGAAGCCCATCCTGAATTAATTCAGTCAGATAGAGAAGAGGATCATTACTACAGATGTGTCAATTTCCCAAACTGGAGAAGAAAGGCAGGAATAATGTGATAACTTATTAGGTAGTTTTTACATAGGGATATGGATATGGAAGAGGATATTTTTGACGGTCTCTCAAAATTTGGTCTGTCAACATATGAAATAAAGATATACGAAAGTTTAGTGTTGAAAGGTCCAATGTCCTCCACCGAAATTGTCAAGAGTACGGGTGTTCCTCAGCCAAGGGTTTATGACCTTTTCACATCACTTTTAAAGAAGGGATTCATCGAACAGAGCCTTGGTAAAAAGACAATCTACAAAGCAATTCCAATTTCCACAATAATGCGTCGTCAGAGGGAGTGGCTTGATTCCTATTCTACAAATCTTGAGAGATATGTCCAGAAGAGGATGATGTATTCAAGCAATTACAATTCATTTCTTTCAGTTGTTGAAAAGGATGAAAGGATAACAGAAAAAATTCTCAATATGATCAGTGAAACATACTCTGAATTGATACTTTCCATAAAATATCAGAGACTTTCAGAAATTAAGGAAGAAGTAATAAAGGCATCAAAGAGGGGAATAAGCATTCTAATGCTGGTATATGTTGGAAGCCAGAAAGAGATAAATTCACTTAATTTCGATGGTAAGGTTCTTTTAAGATATTCCCCCGGGCATGGAAATGAGATGACAATATCTGACAGAAGGTCATGTTTAATAACTGTACAGGGGGACGAAGGTTCAAAGGACTACGGTATATATCTGGAAGAGGATGATTTGATACATGTCATGTCATATTACTTCAACCAGTCTCTGTGGAAGGAGGCAAAGATACTGAAAAATTTTGATCCTTCCAAGACATGGGAGTTTTGTAACGTATGGGTAGCTTGTGATGCAATAGATTGCTTTAAGAAGGAATTATATGAAATTGAAGCGACCGTTGAAGGATATTACCACGAAGACAAGAGACACATAAAGGGAATTGTTGATCGAACGGAGAGAATTCCATTTGTCAGAAACACATTCTATGTCAGGGCAGAGGACGGAAAGGTTTATTCCGTGGGTGGAAAGACTGCGTCCCTTGAAGACATAAAAATGACCCATGTTACACTGAAGCCATTCAAGATACAAGCAAATTAAAATTCCTCCTTCTATTTTTTGCTATATTCAGTAGTAAATTTACTTCGATTAATTATAAATAATGTTCTACCTATGTGAAACGATGTTTCCGAAGGATTTTAAATTTGGTTTTTCAGAGGCTGGGTTTCAGTTTGAAATGGGTCTGTCCCATGTTGATGCCAATTCGGACTGGTTCATATGGTCCCATGATCAAAAAAATATTGAAAAACACTATGTATCTGGCGACCTTCCTGAAAATGGCCCCGCATACTGGGACCTTTACAAAAAGGATCATGATTATGCACAGTTTATGGGAATGAACTCCGCAAGAATAGGAATCGAATGGTCGAGAATTTTTCCACAATCCACTGAAGATATAAAGGTTGATGTTGAAAAAGAGGGAGATGCAATCAGAAAAATTGTGATAAATCGGGAGGCAATGAAACAGCTCGCAGAAAGGGCTGATAAGTATGGAGTTCAGCATTACAGTGAAATTTTTAAGGATCTGAAGGAGAGAGGCTTCTATCTGGTCATAAATCTCTATCACTGGACCATTCCAAAATGGCTAAATGATCCTTCACTTATATCTGGTAAAGATAAGGAATGGGCCATAGGTGGATGTTTTGACGAAAGGATAACAATTGAATTCGCAAAGTATGCAGCTTTTATCGGAAAAACCTTTGATTCCTTGGCTGATAGGTGGTCAACAATGAATGAGCCAAACATGGTGTTTCAGGGATGCAGCAGAGATTTTTCAAGAGGCGGTTTTTCCAGAAGAAAAAGGAATTTCGCCCAGGCTCACGCAAGAGCTTACGACGCTCTCAGGCAATATTCTTCAAAGGATGTGGGAATAATATATGCCAACGGTGATTTTCAACCGATGGATGGGAAGGATATGGAACTTAAAAATATGGTAGAATTTCAGATGCGTTATTCTTTCTTTGATGCAATAGTTAAAGGGGATTTGAGCTGGTATAATAAGGATATTGAGGGAGATGAAAGATTCTCAAAGGATCCAGATATAAGGGATGATATGAAAGGCCATCTGGACTGGATAGGGGTCAATTACTATAGCAGGGATGTTGTGGAGAGAAGTTCTGATCCGTCGGGATGGAGGATAGTCCTGGGTCTCGGGCATGCCACAGGAGAGGGAAAAAAATCGAAGGATGGGCGCTCTACAAGTGATACGGGATGGGAAATTTATCCAGAGGGGATTTATAATGTTTTAATGTCCTATCACAACAGATATCACATGAGAATGATGGTAACCGAAAATGGTATGGCAGACGCCATAGATCAATACAGACCAAAATATGTGGTTTCTCATCTTTACAATGTGGAAAGAGCCATTAAGGACGGTGCCAGGGTTGAAGGGTATTTCCACTGGGCACTTACAGACAATTATGAATGGGGAAACGGTTTTTCAAAACGTTTTGGGTTAATTGGAGTGAATCTGGAAACAAAGGAGAGGGAGCTTCGACCAAGCGCTCTTGTTATGAAACACATCATTGAAAACCATGGCGTGCCAGATGACATGATGTGGATGGCAAATCTCAAAATATGAATTTGATCTTATTTTTTAGTCCTTTCAGGACTATGGTTCAAAAATATTCTATTTATTTTTAAAAATTCTTTGTAGATATGATCTTATTGAATAATATTTAAATGGATTGTATGTATTTATTGCGAATTTAGTCAACCGCTAGTTTTCCCATCATTTTTTCTTTAGGATTATATACTCATTTAGCTTTTATGGTTCATGGCATACTCAACAGGAGAAGGTATTATACTTAGAGTAGCAGAGGCCAACGCTACTGATCCTGGAATGTCCAGGGTAAGGCTGGATGAAGAATCAAGAATTGCCCTCGGAGTGGAAATAGGTGATGTAGTTGAGATCGAAAAGAACCCAAAGAAGACCGTTGGAAGAGTATTCAGGGCGAGACCGGAGGATGAAAATAAGCAAATAGTAAGAATTGACAGTGTGATGAGAAATAACTGTGGGTGCTCAATTGGTGATAAGGTAAGAGTGAGAAGAGTTAAGGTCGAGGTAGCCAGCAGGGTTGTTCTGGCACCAATTATAAGAAAGGAACAGAAACTGAAATTTGGTGAAGGGATAGATGATTTTGTTCAGAAAACTCTTCTGAGAAGACCAATGATAGAGCAGGATAACATAAGTGTTCCCGGTCTGACACTTGCAGGTCATTCGGGACTTCTTTTTAAAGTTGTAAAGACGGTGCCATCAAAGGTACCTGTGGAGATTGGAGAGACTACCAGAATTGAAATAAAGGAAGATGCTGCATCAGAACTCCTGGAAGATGTTTCAAGGATCAGCTATGAAGATATAGGGGGATTAAGCGATCAGCTGAGCAAGGTAAGGGAGATAATAGAACTCCCATTAAAGCATCCGGAATTATTTGAGAGATTGGGTATAAGACCTCCAAAAGGAGTCCTCTTATACGGACCTCCCGGAACCGGTAAGACCTTAATTGCAAGAGCGGTTGCAAACGAATCAGGTGCAAACTTCTTCCCAATTAATGGTCCGGAAATAATGAGCAAATATTACGGACAAAGTGAACAGAAGCTAAGGGAGATATTTACAAATGCCGAGGACAAGGAGCCATCCATAATATTCATAGATGAGATTGATTCCATAGCGCCAAAGAGGGAAGAGGTGCAGGGAGAGGTTGAAAGAAGGGTTGTTGCTCAGTTACTAACACTGATGGATGGTTTGAAGGAAAGAGGGCACGTTATTGTTATTGGAGCAACTAACCGTATAGATGCAGTGGATCCAGCCTTAAGAAGACCTGGAAGATTTGACAGAGAGATTAACATTGGTGTTCCGGACAAAAAAGGAAGAAAGGAGATACTATCAATCCACACCAGGGCAATGCCTTTCAGTATGGAGGAGGAGGAAAAGGCAAAGTTCATAGACGAAATAGCAGACCTTACCTATGGTTTTGTTGGCGCAGATCTGGCGGCTCTTGCCAGGGAATCCGCCATGAACGCCTTGAGGAGATATCTTCCTGAAATTGATCTTGATAAGCCAATTCCTACCGAAATACTGGAAAGGATGGAGGTAAATGCGGACGATTTCAGAGAAGCTCTGAAAACCATTGAGCCAAGTTCCCTAAGAGAGGTAATGGCAGAGATTCCAGATGTCCACTGGGATGACATAGGTGGAATGGAAAATGTCAAGAGAGAATTAAGAGAGAGCGTTGAGCTTCCTCTACTTAGACCAGATGTATTTAAGAAGCTTGGAATACGCGCACCAAAAGGTTTCCTCCTTTATGGGCCACCAGGTGTGGGAAAGACTCTGCTGGCAAAGGCGGTGGCAAATGAAAGCAATGCCAATTTTATATCTGTAAAGGGCCCGGAAGTACTTAGCAAATGGGTAGGGGAGAGCGAAAAGGCCGTGAGGGAAATATTCAAGAAGGCAAAGCAGGTTGCACCTTCCATAGTATTCCTTGATGAAATAGACTCAATTGCCCCAAGACGTGGAGGGGGAACGGATTCCGGTGTGACTGAAAGAATTGTGAATCAGCTTCTGACATCAATGGATGGAGTTGAAGTCCTGCAGGGGGTTGTTGTTATAGGTGCAACTAACAGGCCGGATATTCTCGATTCAGCACTCATAAGGGCAGGTCGTTTTGACAAGATGATCTATATTCCACCACCAGACAGAGAGGCGAGACTCTTGATTTTAAAGGTTCACACAAAGAATATGCCTCTGGCTCCTGATGTCAATCTGGAAAAGATCGCTGAATTGACCGAGGGATATGTGGGTGCAGATTTGGAGAATCTATGCAGGGAAGCGGGTATGATGGCATATCGTTCAGACCCTGATGCAACAACCGTGACACAGGAAAATTTCAACGACGCCATGAAGACCATTAAGCCATCAGTTGACGACGAGGTTATTAAATTCTATGAGAACCTCTCCAAGAATATGGGAAAAAGCGTAAGAGAAAGAAGAAAACAGGTAGAGCAGAGTGGACTCTACAATTAAATTTTTATTGTAATAAGCACTGATTGTTCATGAAGATCAGGTTAAGGAAGGTTGTTGGTACTCAAATTGGCACCAGCGATGGAACAATAGTCGGTACAATAGATGACTTTGTTTTTGATCAGAAAACCGGAAAAATACAGAGCATACTTGCAGTACCCAGGGACCCACGACTTGTATCATTGAAGAAGGATGAAAACGGGAGATACATCATACCTTTCGATCTTATAGTAGCGGGGAAGGATTATCTGGTCCTTGATGTAGCAAAATTGAAAATGTTACGATGAGTGTGCCTCTTTTTGTGGTACGTACCTGAGAATTCCCACAACACCACCAAAGGCCTTTTTCAGGAGTTTTCCCTCGTCGCTCTCTTCTCCAATCATTTCTACTGTAGCACCTGAATCTTCTGCAAGCTTGTACAGTGTTTTTACAAAATCGTCCTCGTGATCCAGTTCCATTGCTGATCCACATGCAGGGCAGGTGTTATCCTCAGGTCTTGCGTTAAAAACCTCCTCATGGCCGCAGTTCGGGCATTTATAGTAGTATTTTGTCCTTCTTATTCCATCAGAAATAAGCAAAATATCAACTGCCTTCATTTCCAGAGCTTTATGAACCTCAGATTCACCATAAACCGCAAGGCCTTCATCACCCTTTCTCACCTCTTTCATAAATCTGTTTACAAGGTCCTTTTCTCTTGCAATTTCAAGGTCTTTCATGGATTCTGCTGCTTTTTCAACCAGTTCCCTCAATCCAGATTCATCTGTGTATCCAACGTCATAAAGATCGATCACTTTTTTTGTAATTTCGTTGAACATATATCCATTCTCGAAGAAATAGTTCTTTGTAGATCCAGGTCCTCCTATGAAAATGCCTTTCATATCTTTAATAATTGGCATAAAGGTGTTGTTAACTATTTCGCCTATTTTTTTAAAATATTCATTGGCTGCAATCTCAATAAGTCTTTCATATCTCCTCGAAGACTGACCTCCCTGATGATGCTTGCTCGGTACAAGAGACTGTTCATTTGTTACTGTAACTATGTTTGTTCCGTTTAGGAAGCCAATAGTAGCCTCCTTTCTGTCTATGACAATCAGTCCATAGACATCCTTGGCCTTTAACTGAACAAGCAATGGCTCTGTATAAAACTGCGAATCACATTTGTATATGAATGTCTGAATAGGCTCCGGAGGTTCTATGATCTCACTGAACATCTCAGTCTGATCCCCTCGCTTTTGCACATGACCCACAAAGAATACCAACCCAGTTTCAGGAGGAGATTTATAATATTTCAGCTTCGACATAATTGATTCTATTGCAGATAGAACGTTCTTTCTCGTTGATTTGGATTTTATGTTTGATGAAGTTGAATACTCTTCTCTTAAATATTGAACAACATCCCAAATCTGTTTATCCGGAGGTATGTATAAAGAAATCAGCTCTGTCCCCCGTCCCTTTAAATTTGAAAGCTCCTCCATAGCTTTCTTGAACTCATATCTTCTGAGCTGTTTCTCGTCGTTTGCCATAACTTAGAAAATTTATAATACTATATAACTTTGATGAATCGATTTCATGAAGCAATTTATAATATCCCTTGGGGGTTCTATGGTTAACCCGGATAAGATTGATGTTGATTTCATAAACAACTTCGTTCACACCATAAAAAGAATGGAAACAGGAAGGGTCGGAATAGTGGTCGGAGGCGGTATGACTGCCAGAAATTATGTTAAGGCAATGAGAAACTATACTGGAAATAATTTCTTTCTTGACGAGATAGGTATAAGGGCTACCAGAATGAATGCGATGCTTCTTGTTGCATCCATGGGCACACCTCAGGAGACCATTCCTGAATCCATAACAGAGGGTTTGTCCGTTCTGAACAGAAATGGAATAGTTATAATGGGTGGTACTGTCCCAGGTCATACAACAGATACAGTATCCATGTTGCTTGCCGAATCTGCCGGAATAAGGGATGTAATTAACATTACATCTGTGGATGCAGTTTATAGTGATGACCCAAAGAAGAACCAGGATGCGATCAAATATGAACAACTGACCTACGAGGAGGCCTTTAAAATTTCACTAGCTAGCTATTCAGGAGCTGGAAGTAATCAATTTCTGGACTCAGTTTCACTTCTCATAGGAAAGAGGGCTGGCTTAAATATTCACCTTATGTCAGGAAAAAATTTTCAAAATCTGGAAAACTGTCTTATGGGCAAAAAATATGAAGGTACAATCATAAAAAATGATTAACCTATTATTTTGTCTTCGAATGTTTTTTCAGGATCAACAACTGTGAAGCCTGCGTCAGTTGCTATGACCTGCTCAGCCGGGGTTATGTCCAGGTAGTTGGGCACGTTTCTATTAATTCTCTTTGTAAATGGTTCTATGACGCTGTTTTGATAGAATATTCCAGTCGGTATTTTATCACCCCACTCCTGAGCCTTAAGCATTGCCTTTGAGAATTTGTCCTCTGCCTCTGATGCGTTTTCCTGAGTGACCACAGGGTTCCATGTGTTGTCGTCCTCTAATTTGTAGACTCTCTCCTTGTACCATTCCATTGTATTTATGTTATTGTATGTAGGGCAGGGCTGCAGTATATCAATTACTGCTGATCCTGGATGATTTATGGCCTTCTTTATTATTTCTTTGAGCTGTTTCATATCAAAAGAAAAGCCTCTTGCCACAAAGCTGTAACCGGAAGAAAGAGCCAGCGCAATTGGGTTCAGTCTCGTAAATATGTTAGGTTTTGATAGACTCTTTGTTTTTTCTCCGATTGGCATTGTTGGAGCAGCCTGTCCCTTAGTGAGACCATAAACCTCATTGTCGTATATCATTATGGTTATTCCGGAGTTTCTTCTCCCTTCCGCAACAAGATGCCCAGCTCCGATACCCATCAGATCGCCATCTCCTCCTGTTACCAGCACCTTGAGCTTTGGATTTGCAAGTTTGACTCCAGTTGCATATGGGATGGCCCTTCCGTGGAGGGTGTGCATCCCTGCCACATTTATGTAATGTGGAGTCTTTCCCGAGCAACCTATTCCTGAAACCATAACAACACCCAGTGGGTCCAGGTTAAGCTCTGTCATCGCTGATGTAATGGATGTGACTATTCCAAAATCACCACATCCAGGGCACCAGTCTATTGTAAGATCCGTCTTAAAATTATGCGCCATGTTTCAACACCTTTTCAATCTTATTTCCTTTATTTTTAATTATCTCAATAGCGGATTGATATATTTCATCCTCCGTCATATGTCTACCATTATACTTCAGAATTCTATTTTCAATGTTTATTCCCGTATTTGCCATGATCACTGAAGCGGCCTGACCAATGTAGTTGCTTTCCACGTCAATTATTATCTTAGCCTTGGAAAGAACTTCCTTCACAAATTTTGTGGGGAATGGTATGAACATCCTGAGGTAAAGCAGGTTGGCATTGATACCCTCTTCCTTAAGTAAATCAATTACATCAAGGATGGGTCCTTTCTGACTTCCCCAGGTTACAAACGTAATCTCTGCCTTCGGGTCTCCGTAAAGTATTGCCTTATCCTCTAAAGGAATCTCGAGATCTGCTGTTTCCAGTTTCTTGAATCTCTTTTCCATCATCCTGTCTCTTATGTCACTATCTTCTGTTACGTGGCCGAGTTCATCGTGTTCATCACCTGTCATCCAGAATATATCCTTACCAAATGCTCCAAGATTGGAGATACCATTCTTTGTATCCAGATTATATCTCTTAAAGTTCGTTCCATGTGGTTCTAATTTCTGGGCCATAACAGGCACTTTCTTTGGATCTATAAGTGAGACAAAGTCAGTTGTGTTCGCAAGATTTTTGTCAATTAGGTGCAGAACTGGCATTTGATACCTCTGTGCATAATTCAGAGCCTTCATGGAATCATAGATACATTCTTCCACATCTCCAGAGGAAAGAACTATTCTTGGGAATTCACCATGACCTGTATTCATCGCAAACAAAAGATCTGATTGGCCGTTTCTTGTGGGTAAACCCGTTGAAGGGCCTCCTCTCTGGTAGAGTGTTATGACAAGAGGTATCTCATCAATTCCTGCAAACCCAATGGCCTCAGCCATGAGCGAAAAACCCGGACCACTTGTTGCAGTTGCGGCTCTTGTTCCTGTAACCGCAGCTCCACTAGCCATGGTTGCAGCTGATATTTCATCCTCAGTCTGCACTACAACAACACCCGCGTCCTTAAGCTTGCTTGCCTCTGCATCTATCCACTTAATGTAATTGTGTTCCTCCATTATGGTACTCTCATCACTGGCCGGTGTAATTGGATAGTAAGTCTGCATTCTCAAGCCACCCATAATTTTTCCAATTGCAGCCCCATCATTGCCGGTGATCATGAATCTCTTTGAGTGTTCAATGTATGGTAGTGTTTCTCCGAGTAATCCATTATTTCTGCAGTAATTGTATGCAGCATCAACTACTCTTACATTTTCCTCAATAATCTTATCCTTTCCTGCAAATACTAATCTTATACTCTCTTCCATATATTTTCTGTCAACACCTGCTATTGCAAGTGTCAGTGCAGCTCCAAGAGTATTGAAATATCTACTGGGTACACCTTCCTTTATGGCATCCTGAACAACATTGTTGAAGGGAATGGATAGTGGAACTGCACCCTTTGATTTCATCCACTGTACCGCCCCTGCAATGGTATTGGGGAATTTCTCCTCATCAAGAGTTTCCTTTATCTTCCTGGCGGTATCTCTCATGATCATTCTTGCCTGTGATAATTCAGCTTTTTCAATACTGCTATCATAAATTATCTTTGTACCGGGTCCTATATCCTCCAGATGTTCAAAAATGCTGTCTGGGTCAAGAGCAACCAGAAAGTCCACAGGATATTTTAAGGAACGGGGTCGTTCAGATTTTATCCTTACGTGGGTGTAACTGTGTCTTCCTTTGATATTTGAGTGGTATTCTCTAACACCAAAAACATAATAACCTGACTGTGCAAAGGCCCTGCTGATCATATTGGAAGATGTATCAATACCTCCTCCTTGAGGGCCACCAACTGTAATGTTGATGTCTATTTTTTTCATCATACTGGGTATTGATTCGTTATTAAAATAGTTTTCAAAGTTTTAAAACGCTGAAATTTCAAGTTTGAAATTGGAAGATGAAAATTGATCAATCTATATGTCAAATGTTAACATTCCTACATATATTATTAATTTTCATGTCTCATCACTAGGGCTCTTTTGATTAGATAGAAAACAATTTATTTAAAATTCAATATTGTATCCTAATTTAATATTTGATAGATTTCCACAGGATCAGAATGATCGACTGAGGAAAAACTGTAAAAGTTAAATATAATAATATAAATAAAATTGAAGGGATTTTCAAAATCTCCTTTTTTCATTGATTTGGCATAACAGCAGTGAAATCATATTTCACATGCTTAAACGATACCGGAATAATGCTAGTTTTATTCTAATTCTACCTGAATTTTCCTGAATGTTGAAGGCTTATGCAGTTTTGTTGAGAAATCTTATACTTACAAGCTTGAAGCAAATTCCTTTTGAGAATGTTTCACCTTAAATGTCGGCATTTTTAACATCATTACAGGAAAGAAATGAACCATAAACTTGAAGAATTCATTTAGATCCTTTTGTTGCTGATTTTCCATCTCTCGTTCTGTGCTTATTTGATAACTATAATCCTGATCTGCCATATTCTCCTCTTTCTGACTTGATGAATGAAGCATCTTTCATTGTACCTTTCTTAACGTGGATTCATCTGGCCACAGCCTTATCTTTTATTTTATTGAATATCAGATGCTTCCTATCTGTTTCTATGTAAACGCTCACGGGAATATCATACATTATCTCTGGCGGAAATATTCTCGGAATATGGAGGAAAACTGAGAATGGATTCATGTCTCTAATCTTCATCATTATAGATGAATTAAAGGGATTGTAGCATTGTTGAAGAGGTATTATTTTTAAAATAAGAACCGGATCATAATCTGATCCTCCATTTTTCCCCTTGGCATTTTCATTGAGATCAGATAGGATTTCCCTGAATCTTTCAAATTTAATTCGGTCCCATATGTAGGTCAATGGATCTCAAAATACTTTGAACCTTCGGAATTCCAGAAAAACTGAATGCGGCAGACCATAAATACAGATAATAAAATCAGGAAAGAGGTTTTCGGTATTGTTTTGTGGAATCCTTTGAATTGTGTACATGTATTATTTATCAATGTAAATGTTTATAACATGTAAATCTATATTGAGTCTATGACAAAAACAGTGACTGTAAATCTTGACGAGTCAATTGAAAAGAGGTTCAGGGAGAAGGCAAGGTTGAAGTTCGGCAACAGAAAAGGGTCTTTAGCTAAGGCTTTGAACGAGGCAATGGAAAACTGGCTTAAAGAGGGCAATCAGGATGCACTCAGTGAAAATCTCATGCTGCTTGAAAATGGAATAATGATGAAGAAGTGGGATTTCAAAAGGGAAGATCTCTATGAAAGATGACATTTTTTATGATACAAATATTTTGATCTATGCATATGATCTTAATGAACCAGTTAAAAGGAAAATTTGCAAAAAAATAGTAGAGGATGTTTTTTTGGGGAGGAAGAAAGGGGTCATATCCATTCAGGTCTTGGTGGAATTGTATAATGCCATGACACGCAGGCTTGATGTTAATGAGAATTCGGCTATGGTCATAGTTGAATCGTTCATGGATTGTGAAAATTGGATTAAGATCACTTATAATGAAGCGACCGTAAAGAACGCCCTCAAGAGCTCCCTTGCTTTCAGGGCACCTTTCTTGTATACCTTGATCTCCGAAACGATGAAAGAACACGGAATAAACCTCATAATAACTGAAAATGAGAAGGACTTTCATAAAATACCCGGCATTAGTGTAATCAACCCATTAATTTCAAACGTTTGAGGAATTTAAGTATCACCCATGATTTCATATTTCCTATGAGATCTGAAGAAAATGTTCTATAATTAATTACTTCCATTTTCACTTTTGAGTTTTCCAACAACAAGTCATTTAGAACCACAGCATTTAACTCCTGAAAATCCCGTGTCAAAGTATGAGTGATCTGATTGATCATACCTTGAAAGAGAGATGCAGTTCAATGAAGATAAATGATTCCCTAATATTTGTAAGGAAAATCATAGACTGAGGATCAATTTACAATCCCTTATTGAATGATATGTATCCCATTGATATTTATGCTGGTGGGAGGCCAAATATTTCTGTAAAGATCATGACAAAAGAATCGATCCTTCAAAATTACACCATTAAAAGATGGCCAGATGTGGAGGTAGAAAAAATGAAAAAAACAAATAAATCTATTATTTTTCAGCCTTGGAATTTGTTTACTTTTTGATTTATCAATTGCATGGGATTTTAAATCTTGTGTAATCGTGAATGATATCTTGTTTGAAGCATCTTCATGATCTCACCCATTTATTTAAGCAAATTAATTAGCATTCTATGTGATCATATCTAATTATTTCCAAAACTATGGGATAAATTATTTTCATCAAGCTTTGGAAAAAGAAATCTTTGGTAACTCTAACTCTCGCAAATTAAGGCAAAACATCAAGAAAGAGGACAGGTAGGGATTTGAACCCTAGTAAATGGGATCTGCAGTCCCACGCATGACCGCTCTGCCACCTGTCCCTGGAAAACCATATTACTATACACATATCTATTTTTCGAAATGTGGTATTTATTGGTTTATCTCTTATTGATTTGCTTAACCGAGATTCATCATCAGTGAGAATGTATTATTAACTTTCAAGACATAAACATAGCCAATGCTTATAATTACTGGAATGCCAGGATCAGGGAAGGACGAATTTATTAAGGTAGCAAGAACCCATGGTTGGAAGGATTACCATATGGGTGACATAGTGAGAAAGTATGCGAAAATGAACAATGTCAACGAAAACGATGGGAGTATCGGTTCCTTTTCTAACAGGGAAAGGGAACTGTATGGTATGGATATCTGGGCCCGAAGATTGGTAGAGGAGATAAAGGAAAAAAATCATGTAATTGTGGATGGTCTTCGTAACATGGAAGAATTCAATTATTTCCAGAAAGTCAGTCCAAATCTTGTTCTGGTAGCTATTCATACCGATAGGGATGAAAGGTTGAAAAGGATAATAAGAAGAAGCAGACCTGACGACATAAGGGAAATGGATGAGTTGGTCAAGAGGGATGAAAGGGAGTTATCCTGGGGAATTGGAAAGGCAATATCATTATCAGATTATATGATTGTAAATGATGGAACATTGGAGGAATTCAAGGCAAATGTTGAAAGTCTTTTAGAAAGAATTGAAAAGGAGCACCCAGAAGTCTAATTTTTTCTTTGAATATAGTTCTTAATTGCAGAGAAGAATATTTCTCCAAATGGTCTTGCTTTTTCTCGTCTGCCATTTGTAGAAAGCTGATATGGGTAATATATCCTTTCAGGATGAGGCATCAGACCTATAACGTTTTCATACTCCCCTGAAATGCCGGCTATATCGTGAATTGATCCGTTTGGATTCCAGGGATATTCAGCCTCACCACCCTCTGGATTAACATATGTAAAGAGATTTCTCTCTTCCTCCAGTATCTTTTCCATTATGGAATCATTCATAAATCTTATGTTGCCTTCTTTGTGGGCTACAGGGACTTCAAAAATCTCGTCTCTACTTATTATTCCGTCAAACAATTTGCTTTTACCTGTATATTTTATGAATATTGTTCTGCACTCAAACCTTCCGCTTCTGTTTACATCAAGTGCAATATCTCGTCTACCGTAGGATGAACCTATCATTCCGGTCTCTGTCAAAACCTGGAACCCATTACATGGTCCAATAATTGGTGTGCCATCCTCAACCATCCTCCTTAGGATCGGTTCAGAAGAATTTTTCAATCTGGCTGCAAATATGGCGCCTGCTCTTACATAATCCCCCGCAGAAAAACCTCCCGGTATGAATAGAACATTGAAATCTTCAAGATTTACCTTGGAATGTTCTATTTCCCAAATATGGATGTATTGTGGATCGAGTCCAGCCTCCTGGAATGAACGGAAAGCTTCCGAATCATTGTTCGTGCCCTCCATTCTCAATATTCCCGCTTTCAGAGGTTTACTGTCCACTAAATATCACTGGCCACCGCGCCTTTCCTTTGCCTTCATTCTAAGTCCTGTATAACCACATTTTCTGCATCTGGTGGCCTTGACTGAATTCCTTGCATCACATCTCATACAGATCTTTTTATTTAATCTCCTTTCTATTGATTCTGCAAATGGCATTTATCTAACCTTGACACCCTATTAATTAGTAGATATAAATTCTTTCTAACTGATTTGTTAATCCTTAAAAAAATAACTAATGTATGTTTAATACAAATTGTAAATATTTGTACTACAAATGGGCTCATCTATTCACTATTTGAGTTATTTCTTCGTGTTCTTGCAGAAAGCTTCCGGTAAACATAAATCAGAACTATCAATGCGGCAGCTATTGATATATAGGAATAGTCATTGAAGGCGCTAAGAATAGCTTCCCATTTACTTCCAAGTATGTAGCCAAGATATATCAGCACAGAGTCCCAGATTACCGTCCCGACAAAGGTAAGAATTATGAATTTTTTGAAATTCATTTCGGCAAGCCCTGCTGGAATTGAAATAAACGTCCTAAATACTGGGACTAGCCTTGTAAAGAAAACTGAAATTTCCCCATATTTATTGAACCATTCCTCAGTTTTTTTCAGGGAATTCTGGTCAAGTTTTATGTATTTTCCAAACTTCAAAATGGCCGGTCTGCCTCCATAATATCCTATTCCATAGGCCGCACTGGCACCTACTGCGTTCCCCACACTTCCAGCAATGAGAGCCAGAATTACCGCTGGAACACCAAAGTAATTTGGTAATTCACCAGTAAGCGATAGGTATCCTGCAAAGGCCATTACTACTTCCGATGGGATTGGTAAAAGCAGCCCTTCCAGAAACATTAAAAAAAAGATTCCTGGATAATTAGCAGTTCTTATGACATATATTATCAAATTTACTATATACTCGATTAAACCTGTTATTATTGAACTCATTAAGGATCACTGCCTAAGGTCAGACCCGATCTTAAGCAGTTCAATCAGATCTTCTCTCGTCATCTTGAACTCTCTTGTCTTAACTGTACTCTCCAACAGCATCAGTTGAGACAGCTCGTCAGGGTAACCATCAGCATAAATAATTTCACGTATTTGAGCATTTATGATCATCTTCGCACAAACAACACAGGGGTGAGTCGTTGTATAAATAACGGAATCCTTTATGCTCACTCCGTGAACAGCAGCCTGGATAATGGCATTCTGTTCTGCGTGAAGACCTCTGCAAAGTTCATGTCGTTCTCCAGAAGGAATATTCATATCTATTCTGATACAGCTCACAACGTCGCAATGTTGAGCTCCGCTTGGAGGACCATTGTAACCAGTGGCAAGAACATTTTTGTCTTTAACAATTACCGCTCCAACGCTTCTTCTTACGCAATTAGATCTGAGGGAGGCCAGATGGGCCATCCCCATAAAATATTGATCCCAGTCAGGTTGTCTACTCATTTTGTCTTCTTAGTCCATGTCAAGAGTAGATTCGTGTATTTCACCTTTTTTGTCCTGGCCTTCGATCTCCTTGAATCTACCTTCAAGTTTCTCAAGTACCTTGGGAAGAGTTGTGTATTCCATATCCTCCTCTGGAAGACGATGTGGTTCGAAGGGCCCCATCCTTCTTATATAATCGGCGATATCGTTTGCCTTGGCCCGAGCATTATCATATGCAGGATCGTCAAACATGTCAATCGGTCCGACCAGTTTTTTATCTTTGTAAACAAAGCCAAGTCCCACGACTTTTGGAGGGCCGTCAAACCTTACCATTTTTGACTGATTCATTCCAACAGGCATCAATGGGCCATTAAAAGATCCTCTCATCCATCCAGATACTAGATATGGGTGCGTAAAGGCTTCCATAACTTCCCCTGAAGCAGGTAACCCAGACTGTATCCTGACTATTCCAGCTGGATCATCCTTTCCCACATATTCCCCTGCTATGAATGATAACTTATCAGTTGTAATAACTGCTACATTTTCATTGGGCAATTTCTCGTGGTTCTCTTTCGTAAACACTCTCTTTATAACGTATCTGCCCTTAGTTCCGATTAAGGAAATAATGTCATACATCTCCTCAGGAGCGTCAAGAAAAATTGACTTTGCCTTAACAATGTCCCATATCTCGAATCGGAAACCAGAATGCATATTATTATCTATGACCAGGCCTGGTGTGTTAAAAGGATCGGCAAAGATTCTGAAGATTGGATAGTTAAAAGCTCCAGGTTCGGTTTTATCCATCATGAAAACTATGAATGGTTCACTTTTTCTTGGAGTAATCTCCATTTCAGCCACACCGGGACCCATGCCCTTTATATTCCCGGAAAACGAATCCTTCAAAAGGTCCTGTCCAGCCCCATAAAGACCTAGGTTCTTTGCAACTTCAGTTCCAGCTTTGAATGCGTCCCATGCAAGTTTGTGCACCTCTGATGCATTAACGCCATTCCCATGAGCCGTGGTTATCTGAATATCGTCTCCTATATGACCTACAAAACTGTCCCAAATTATCCCTTTCCCGTGTTCATTTATATGTTTTCTAACAGTATTTTCAACGTCCGGGTGTACGGTTGTATGTCCCGGTAAACTTCCTATATCTGCTTTTATATGACTTAAGGTAGTCTTCATCATTATATCAATGCAGAAGATATATTAAAAGGGTTCGGAATGTAAAAACAAGAATCAAAATTACAACTTAGCAAATTTTTTTATGAAAAGTAATTTAATACTGATTCCCATGCCATTAATGGAATGGATGAAGGATGTCGTATATCGAAATTGCAATTTTGGTCATAATTTTATGGATAATTGGCATGATTCTGGCTCGTCCATATATCAAATCAAGCAAACACTTCCAGACCCTAGGAGGCATTATACTACTCGTTAAAGTAACAAAAAATAGACGTATTTTGGATAGAATTTCCAGTCTTTCTCAGTCAAAATTATTCTCCCGTTTCTCAATTGTTCTTGTTTATTTCCTGTTAATTTCAGGACTCGCGTTGCTGATATATGGAACCGCTCTTTCCTTCACAGTAAGAGCCGTTGTGCCACTTAATGAATATCTGGCCCTCCCAGGAATAAATCCTGACATACCAATCACTTATGGTCTGGTTGCATTTGCATTTTCAATTGTAATTCACGAAATGTTTCACGGAATTGTTGCAAGGAAACATGGAATCAAGGTGAATTCTGTTGGAGTAATGTTTTTTATTGTACCAATCGGAGCCTTTGTTGAGCCGGACGAAAAGGAGATCACGGATGCGGACCCTGTGGTGAGAAGAAGAATAGTTGCAGCTGGAATTGCTGTGAACTTGGTTATCGCGGTGTTTGCATTCCTGATAACCTCTCTAGTCCTATCACATGCAGCAGTTCAAGCAATGCCAGGATCATACATCGATGAAATCGTAGGAAATTCAACAATGAAGAATCTCAATATAAGTGGTCAGGAGCTGATCTCATTTGGAAACGTAACTGGGAATGCAGTTAATAATCTTACTATTTCATCTTATCTTGAACCAGGGATGGAGTATAAGATGACCGTATACAATGGCAAGGAATTTCACGATTATATGGCACCAGCTGGAGTTGAAATTGATTCTCTCATAAATGGTTATCCTGCCCAGAAGGCTGGAGTTAACGCAGGAAGTTTTATAATTTCAATTGACAACAAGACTGCTTACAACGAGCTTATTATAAACGATGTTCTGAATGCAATAAAACCAGGAACAAATATATCAATGGTAACAGAGAGTTTCAACTATTCCAACGGCCATTTTACGGGTGTAACCAATGTCTATCACTTCAAAACAGTTTCAACATATAGTTTTTACAGGACGTACTATCCAAGTCTTGCCAATTCAACACAGAAAAATGAGAGTTTCATAGGTGTCACAACCACTTACGCAGGTTTAGGGTTGATTCCAATATCATACCTCAAGTCAATCGTATTCGGAAGCACCGCCTTCACAGGGGGATTTACAGGTATAATACAGACAATTGCTCTTCCTTTGGAGGGATTAAGTCCGATTCCTGCTTCTTTTACCGCTCTATTTACAGTTCCACTTGGGGGCGCAATCTTTTGGCCGATTGTTAATATGGCATATTGGTTTTACTGGGTAAACATACTTCTAGCCATTACTAATGCCTTACCCTTGGCCATTTTTGATGGAGCTCAATTCTTCAGGGATACTCTGATCATAGCAGGAAGACATAGGAGGCTTTCATATTTCAGCAAAGAGGAAAACATAGCTAAGGTACTTTCTCTGGTTTCGTTTATGGTATTTTTTATGCTGATGCTGGAGATAATTGTCCCTAGAATAATATGATTTTAAAGTTACATTTTTGATCTCTTATCTTAAAAAATTTGTGGGTATTAACCCAATATTTTTCGGTTAAATCCGTTTCTCTAATTTACTGAACTGCTTGGGGTATTGAAGTCTCTTATGGAGAAAGATTTTTATACCTATAAGTAATATGTAGTTGTCAACAAATAGTTGACAAGAGGTGAATGAAATGGTAATAAGAAGAAAGAGAGATGATGACTGGGATGATGACATATTTGACTCAATGTTTGATGACTTTGGGTTTGACTTTGAGAGGATTAACGAGAGGTTTAGAAAGATAATGGAAAGAATGCTCAAAGAGAGTGAAACAAATCAGGTCGGTCAATATGGGCCTTTCATATATGGTTTCACTTATAAGATAGGCCCTGATGGGAAGCCTAATTTCCAAGAATTCGGAAATGTGCCTACTAGACCAGCAATTGGATCTCAGCAGGACACAGTAGCAAGGGAACCATTGACCGATATCAATTACGACGATCAGCACGTTTACGTTACATTTGAGCTACCAGGCGTTTCCAAAGAGGACATAGATCTCAAAGTTTCAGAAGAGAATATTACTATCAGTGTACAAAACTCTCAGAGAAAATACTACAAGAGCATAGATATGAGAGAGGCAATAAAGCCAGAAACCGCCAAGGCTAAATTCTCCAATGGTATACTTGATTTGACTGTTGACCTGTCAAGGGGCAAGAAAGAAAGCGGAAAATCTGTGAAGATAGAATAAAATGACCGACATAGATGATATCCTGGGGGTTCTGGAAAACAGCACAAGGAGGGCTATCCTCAGGAGGCTTCTCCTTGAATCTTCATATGCTCTGGAAATAAGTAAGAGCTTGGGCGTATCTCAGCAGGCAATAAACAAACAACTTGAAGTATTACAGAAGGCCAATTTGATATTCCTTTCTGAGCAAAACCAGAACAGCTTTGGTCCTCCGAGAAAAATTTACGTTCCCACAGGTTTTTCAAGCGTAATAATAGACTATACTCCGTCCTTCATAGATATCAAAAAGTATGAATTAAACGGAATACAAAATAATACTGAAAAAGACACAGATTCCTTAAAAGCACTCATGGAGATCGAACAAAAGATGGAAAGTTTGATGGAAACAAGGAGAAAGCTGATCGAAGAGAAAAATTCAATCGTGAGTGCGCTGAAAAAAAGCGTAATTAATCAAACACCGGATAACATTGTAAGGGATATTCTGTTAGAATACATTGAAACACTGAATCCTGAGAAAGTAGCTCTTGATCACGGACTGGATCAAGAGACTGTAATAAATATAATTGAACGTTTCTTTGATTTTTAATCAAAAATAACATTTTTATTCGTGCGATCTAAATTTATTATAATGTATTCCAGATTCTTCCAAGTATTTCGGGGCATTCGACTCACATTTTCATTTTCTAATCAGCCTGACGAAATGCCTGGTAAGTGATCTGTGAATCCTTTGTTTTAAAATCTTATCAACTTTAAAGTATTCTTTAAAGTACTCAGTATTTTGTTCATCATCTGTGACGATGCAGGCTCTTGAACCTGATCCGAGTACCTGGGCCATTTTTAATGCCCCTAACTCATAGAGGGTTTTTCTTTCCTTAGTAACTTTAGAACTCCTACCATAGGGAAAATCAGTGATTATTCCGTCAAATTTTTCAGTGGGTTCATAATTTATAAAATCCTGTCTTCTTATATCAAAATCTTTTATCCCAAAGAACCTTAAATTTACCCTGGATCCAACTACCATCTCATTAACAATGTCGAATCCAGTTATGGCATAACCCTTCAATGCAGCCTCAATCAATATTCCAGAGCTTCCGCAAAATGGATCAAGAAGTTTTGCTCCTTTAGGAAAATATCCCATATTAACAAGAAATGATGCATATTTAGGGTCCATGGAAACTGGGGTAAAATATGGTCTCATGGGTGCCCTTCTTTCATTTGGATTATTTGGTTTCATTTGTGATTTATGTACGCCTATATACCACAAATCAAAGTGGTAAATATGTATGATAAAATCTGGGTTTTCGAATGAGATACGTCCTTTTCCATTTAGATATTCACCCGCAATTCTTTCATATGCAGTTCCATGGCCATCCTTTTTATCTATGACTCTGACATAAAATTTTCCATCAGGAATAGATAGATTCCTGATCTCCGCCAAGTTTTCCACAGTTCCTATATGATAGGAATATCTCTTTAAAAAGGCCAGATTCTTAATAGTCTCTTCATCTGTTTCCACTAAAAAGAGATCATCCCCTATGCCCTGATAATAACCCCTGCCACTCAAATTTATTGTGGAATTTATATCCTCCAAGGAGAATTGAGAAATTCCACCATACTGTTCAACTAAAAATTTTTCAACCAAAACTATCTTTTGCTCTTAGTTTTGCTTTGCTTCCATCACGTTATCTTCATCTATTTTTTTAAGTTCTTTATTCAGTTCACTGGACAGAGTTTCGAAAACCTTGCTAAGTCTCTTTATAGACCTTTTAACTGCAGCTTGAGGTTTTCCTGACTTAACCCTGACATAAACCCTTGGATTATCTATCACAGGGTGTTTAATAAAGTATCTTGACTCAGTGACCTGTTCATCCTTTTGTATCTCCTCTACAAGAGGTCTGAGTAGGGTATTGTCGTAATTCATTATTTCAAATGTAATTGAATCTTTTTGTTTGTCCACAATATTGATCTTGCTATCCATCATATGGTAATTGAAAACCATTTATTAAAAATTAGCATGCCGTTTACGATTTAAAGGGATTTAAATAGTCCTTTTATACCTTCCTGTATTTTCCTGGAAAGGATTTATATGAATTTTCCTATGATTCTGTAGATAAGAGGTATTTTTGGATCCTCAAAATACGGTTTCTTTACCTCTCCAGTTTCTTTCATAATCTGATTAATTGCATCTTCATAGCTGCACACCACATCTATTAGGCCCATCTCCTTTGCTGTCTCAGACAGATAAACATCACTCTTACTTATAGATGAAATCTGTTCTTCGTTCAATTTCCTATTTTTTTTAACTGCTTGTAGAAATATATTGTATATCCCCTCAATTATCTTCTTTTGTTCGTGGCTTGCTTCTTCATCAGGTGCTTCAAAGGGATTGTATGCATTCTTATGAATTCCTAGTCTCTCCTGCCTTATTTTTATCCCTAACTTATTGAGAAGCTCGCTAAAATCTGGCATTATTGAATAAACACCTATAGAGCCTATAATCCCAGTTTTTATTGAAAAAATTTTCTTGGAGGGGCAAATTATCATATAAGCTCCTGAAGCCGCCATTCCAGTTACCATACTAAATATTGGTTTCTTTCCTGATATCTGCTCTACACGATTATATATCATTTCCGATGCAGATGCACTGCCTCCTCCTGAATTTACATCTATAAGTACTGCCTTAATTTTTTCATTCTTTTCACAAAAATCCAATTTACTTATCAGATAATTTTGCAACTTTTCATCGACGTTTCCATGAAGTTTAAGACCGTATATCATTGTTCATCGAATGGAAATCATTCATAATTAATATTGGCACTCAATTCAGATGGAGTATATTTTTAACTTTCCAAAAAACCAAATGTTAGCCATTATGGATAAGTGCCAATGCACATGATTTTTGTAAAAATTATAATACAAAGAAATAATTTCCGTAAGTATTTCCAGATAAAAAAAGAGGTGTTTAATTGAAAATTGCTGACAGGATAGTTGTATTGGGAGATAATGAGGCAGCTGTAATGGTTGCAAACAAGATTGTACAAAGGGCTAAGAAAGGGGACGTGGAAGTAATTATCCTTGGAAAAAACAAAAGAGTTGAATTTATAGATTCTAATCCTTTCATCCCGGTTTCATTAATAGATCAAAGTTCGTCCATAAGGAGTATGGAATCTGTCTTAAGGATGAGTGTTCAATTCATCAGCGACGAACCTGTGACCATAAATTTAAAGGACAATAATATTAACACTAAAAATGGTAGGCTCATAAGATACGACTACCTGATATTGGCTGATTACGCATTTCCCGATACATCTAAAATAGTTGGCTACAATGAAGATGCAAGAAGCATTGAGACAATTCAAGGCTCACTTCAATTGAAAGAGGATCTTGCCAATTTCAAAAAGGGAGAGATTGTGATATATCACGATGCCACTTCTAAATATAGCCCTCTAAATTCTGTTAATCTCGCTGTTAACATGTTCACATACTTTGATTCAAAGGAGCTAGGCAAAGATATAAAGATCACATGCGCTTTTGGAGGAGATTCTCCTACCGGTATGAACGAGATGGATAGCATAATCGAAAACACATTGAAATCACTGGGTATAAATATGGTTAAAAACTTTGATCTTTCAGCAATTAATGTAAAAAATAAGGAACTTCAATCTAGAGATGGTAAAACCATTAAATACGATATCCCGGTAATTTTCTCACCTTCTTCATATTACCCATACATTGATAAATCTTCATTTCCAAAGGCAGACAGTGGTAATATAGAAGTTAACATCAAAGACCTAACACTAAAGGGTTTTGAAAATATTTATGTAATGGGCTTTGCAGGTAAGAACTTCACAAATTACTGGAAATTAAATCGCACACAGGCCGACTTCATATCTGCAAGAATAGCTCATGAGGTCTCAGGATATCCTGAGCCAGATGTTTACTCCTATAAATATGACATAGTCTTGATAAAGGGCAGGGAATCAGCATCCGATTTGCTTGTAGACATGGAAGGCAAGGTTATAGAGGGAAGAGCCAGTAGGACAGATTATCTTGTAGGTTTATACTCACAGGAATCATTCTTTGGCACTTATGCTATGGGATTTATCTGAGGTGATGAAATGGTAGAAAATAATGAAAATAATGAAAATGAACAGGTGGAAATGGCAATAAGGGAGCTAATGGACGACGATAAAACTGTACTTGCTCTCTTAAACCTGATTAAGGTTTTAAAAAATTCCGGAGATTTGGAAAGTATACAAAAACTTGCTGAGGAGTTTATACCGGGAAATCCCGTAACAATAGTTCAGACGGCAGATCAGCCTGAATTCCATAAGGGTGGAATAAATCTGATAAACTTAATTGTGGCACTGATGGCATCCCTGTCAAACAAAACTTCACAGGAAAGCCTTTCAACAATTCTATACAACAGTGATGAGCTTTGGGCCTCTATGGTAGAAGGAGCCAAGAAACCTGAGAATTTTTCACTCCTCAGACTTATGGGAGTTCTAAAGGATCCTGAAATTGCTTCAGGTCTGACTGCGGTATTAAATGCTCTAAAGGTTCTTGGAAATATGTTAAAGAGGGTTGACAGAGGAGAAGGAGAATGAAGGTCTCTTTTCATTATGAACCAGGTAATGGATTTGTAAGCGACGACAAGGGCAAGGATACCCTAATAATGAAGGATCCGCTTCTTGAAAAAACCACTCGCATATCACCAACAGAGCTTCTTGTATATGCAATGGGTGGATGTTCATCTGCCGATGTGGTTTTGATTCTTTCAAGAATGAGAAAAAATATTAAATCATACAAGGTAGAAGTAGAAGCAGAAAGGGAGGAACTTGAACCAAAAACACTTAAGGAAGCGAATATCCATTATATCATTGATGGGGATATTTCAGAGGAAAATGCAAAACGTGCCATAAATCTGTCACTTGAAAAATACTGCAGTGTTTCCATATTGGCTAAGAGGGGAGGCACACACTTAACATATTCCTTGACCTTAAATGGTGAAAAAGTAGTGCACAAGTCTGAAGCCTAATTTATCACTTTCATATTTTTTATTCCATGGCCAGTCATTAGGGCCATTTTAGTACAATCTCCATCATATTGTGAAGCTGCTGAAAATGATATGGCCGAGCTGAATTCAACATCAATACCTTTCATTAAAAGATATTCTCTTGCCCGGATAATGTCATCTTCTTCAATGAGTCTTATATTTCCGTAATTCGAAATTACTCTTTTTAAAACTTCAGACCTTAAGGGAACAATTCCTGTGAGGGCATCTGCCACGGATGGCTTCCTTTCATAGTTTGTTTCTTTAATTAAATTATACATTCCGCAGGCATTTTTGGGCTGAACTGCAACTAATTCAGGGACCTTTTCAATCTTCCCTGAATCTGCAAGATGACGAAATCCTTCGTATACACCAAGATAAAGGGTACCGGTTGAAAAAGGGATGTATATCTTTTCAGGCATTTCCTTGTAATTCTGGAAAATGTCGTAGGAAATGGTTCTGAAACCATCATAGAATTCAGGCCAGTATTGATGACCTAAATATGTAAATTCTGAATTCTTTGCCTTTTCCTCCACATCCTCTCTAGTTCCCTCTATCATGTGAATTTTGGCACCATATTGAGCAATTTGAGACTTCTTTACGTGATTCGCATTCTTTGATACAAATACATGGGCGGAGTAACCTGCGACTTTGCAAAAAAAGGCAAAGGAGGCACCTGCATTTCCGGAGGAATCTTCAGAAACCGGTTCACCTTTCTTTATTATATTATTTTCCTTTATAAAGGAAAAGAGATTATTCATACCAATATCCTTGTAAGAAAGGGTTGGAGTATGAAAAAGCTCTTTTAAATTTATGCCGTCAACAAAAAGACTCTCTGTTTCCATACTAATATTAAGAATTCTCTTGGAAATATATGGAAAATTATCATCAATCCTATCACTAAATTCGCTTTTTAATTCGATTATGAAAGGAGAACCACAGGAGTTACAAGAAAATTCACTATGTTCTCGAGAAGAATGGCATTTGGAACAAAAAACATCGTATAAGGGCATTTATGGACAATACTTTTAAAAATAAAAAATTATAGTGATGAGTAGTAAGCCTCATCATAGGGCTCAGGCTTAAGTCCCTTTCTTGTCCTGATTTTGGCCACAACATCCTTCTGTAATTCTGGCGGAACTCTCTGATATCCTGAGTTTTCTGAACTCCAGAGAACCTTTCCTCCCGTAGCGCTTCTTATAGCGGATGCAAAGCCAAACATTCCAGAGACCGGGACTTTTGCGACGATGACCATATCGTCACCCTCAAGATTCATCTCTTCTACAACTCCTCTTCTCTGTTGAATTTCATTAGTAACCGATCCCATAATTTCCTGTGGAACATTTATAAAAACTTTCTGGACCGGTTCCATCAAAATTCTTTTTCCCTGGCACATTGCACCATAAAGAGAGTTTCTTCCAGCTGGTATTACCTGCGCAGGACCTCTATGTATGCTATCTTCATGGAGTTTTGCATCTACAAGAAGCGCTTTTACATGAGTTACGCCCTCATTGGCCAAAGGCCCCTTTGAGATCACCTCCTTAAAGGATTCAATAAGAAGTTCCATCGTCTCGTCCAGATACTGTATTCCCTTGGTTACGTCGAAGAAAATATTTTCACCGGTTACACTTATAATTCCCTTGGCTGTATCCCTATCTATTCCGGCTTTCTGAAGGAGTTCTATCACTGTCTTTTTATCCTTAAACTTCTCACCCTGGGGTATGGTTCCTTCTTTAATAAGATCAACAACCTCTTCATTCAATGGTTCAACCTTAAAGTAGAACCTGTTATGCTTATTTGGCGATTTTCCCTCGAAAGGTCCACCAACCTTTTCAACCGTTTCCCTGTAGACCACAATAGGGTCAGAAGTTGTTACGTCGATTTTGTAATCATTCTTGATTCTGTATAGGGTAACCTCAAGATGTAACTCCCCCATACCAGATATCAGATGCTCTCCAGTTTCTTGATTAATGTTAACCTGTATTGAAGGGTCAGCCTTTGAAACCGTCTTTAAAACCTCAATAAGTTTTGGAAGATCAGACGTATGTTTAGCCTCAATTGCAAGAGTTACAACTGGATCGGTATAGTGAGTCATAGGTTCAAAAGGTTCCATGTCAGATGAAGCAGAAACAGTGGATCCTGCGATTGCGCTCTTAAGACCAATCACTGCAGCTATATTTCCCGCCGCAATTGAATCAACCTGAATTCTATCTGGACCTACCATCATCGCCAGGGTTTGAACTTTAAATTTTCCAGAGGCACCGTTAATGTAAAGTTCCTGTCCCTTTGTTAGTGTCCCACTAAAAACTCTACCTACTGCTATTTCACCGGCGTGAGGATCAACTATGATCTTAACTATCATCATCGAGAGTGGGCCCTGTCCATCGCAGGAAGTCATTGCCTTTCCAACAGGTGTCTCTAAATCACCTTTCCATATATTCGGAATTCTGTAGGCCTGGGCCTCTTTTGGATTAGGTAAGTGGTGAACTACCATATTCAAAATGATTTTGTGCAAGGGGGCTTTTTTGGCAAGTTCCTTCTGTTTTTCTCCCCTGACATAGGTGACAATATCATTAAAATTGACACCGTACGTCTTCATAGCTGGAACAGATATTGCCCAATTGTGATAAGCAGACCCAAAAGCTACTTTTCCGTCTGCCACATTAAGTTGCCATTCCTTTCTGAATTTTTCTGGTGCATATTTGCTTAATAATCTGTTAACGTCATTTATAATTTTAATAAACTTCTTCTGCATCTCTTCGCCATTAAGTTTAAGTTCATTGATCAACCTATCTACTTTATTTATAAACAGAACTGGTTTAACGAACTCCTTTAATGCTTGTCTTATCACGGTTTCTGTCTGAGGCATAACACCTTCAACAGAGTCAACAACTATTATACATCCATCCACTGCCCTCATTGCCCTAGTAACATCTCCTCCGAAGTCAACGTGACCTGGTGTGTCTATGAGGTTAATTAAATAATCCTTTCCATCAACAGTATGCACCATTGAAGCGTTAGCGGCATTTATTGTAATTCCCCTTGCCTGCTCCTGCTCATCAAAATCCAGCATCAATTGCTTTCCAGCCAGATCTTCACTCATCATACCAGCCCCAGCAATTAGGTTATCGCTCAATGTGGTTTTTCCATGATCTATATGAGCAGCAATACCTATGTTCCTTATACTTTCAGTTTTAGTTACAAGCAAGCTGGCCTTTGCAATATTATCTTCCTTTCGACCCATAAAATCCACTCTCTTAAATTATAAATAAAAATTAATTTTTCATCTGTATCTCTATCTGTACACCGTCAGGTATTGATATTTTCATTACTTGTTTTAGTGTTCTCTCGTCACCGTCAATATCAATCAACCTTTTGTGTACTCTCATTTCCCATCTATCCCATGTGGGAGACCCCTCTCCGTCGGGAGATTTTCTGACCGGGACAACTAGTCTTTTAGTTGGTAGAGGTACAGGGCCATGTATTTCAACTCCTGTTCTTTCAGCTATGCCTTTTATCTCTCTGCAGACATCATCAACTACCTTATGATCAGTTCCGCTTAGAGATATTCTAGCCCTGTATGAAACCATATTAGTTCACCTTACTTTGACTCTACGTCCTGACATAGTCCAGCAGCTACGGTTTGACCCATATCTCTGACCGCGAATCTACCAAGCTGCGGGAATTCAGAAACCTTCTCTATTACCATGGGTTTATCGGGAACTACTTTCACTACTGCAATATCACCGGTTTTGATAAATTGAGGCTTCTCTTCCTTGGTTGTCCCGTCCTTCGGATTGATTGTTTTTACGATTTCCTCAAATCTGCATGCAACCTGTGTTGTGTGTACGTGAAACACTGGCTTGTATCCAGCTGCAATGACACTTGGATGGTTAAGTACCACAATCTGAGCAGTGAAGGATTTGGCAACTGTTGGAGGCGAATTCAAAGGTCCACATACATCCCCTCTCTTGACATCGTTCTTAGCTATACCCCTTACGTTGAATCCTATGTTATCTCCTGGCTCTGCCTGGGCCATATTTTCATGATGCATTTCAACACTCTTTACTTCTCCCTGTTTGTTTGCGGGCATGAATATGACCTTATCTCCTGGTCTTATGATTCCTGTTTCAACTCTTCCTACTGGAACTGTTCCTATTCCCGTAATTGAATATACGTCCTGAATTGGGAGTCTGAGTGGTTTGGATGTTGGTTTTTCAGGGACCTTCAGTGTTTCAAGGGCCTCTAGCAATGTAGTACCCTTATACCAAGGCATATTGTCCGATTTTTTAACTATGTTATCTCCCTTGTACCCGCTAATTGGTATGATTGGGTAATTTTTGTATCCAACGGAAAGAAGGAATTTCTCGACCTGTTCTTTAACCTCATTGAATCTCTTCTCACTGTAAGGGGGCTGTGTAGCATCCATCTTATTTACGAGTACAATGAGCTGCTGAACTCCAAGCGTCTTTGCCAAGAAAGCATGTTCTCTGGTCTGTGCCATAATGCCTTCTCCATCTCTTGCGGATACTACAAGCATGGCTGCATCTGCCTGGCTTGTCCCAGTTATCATATTTTTTACAAAGTCTCTGTGACCAGGAGCATCTATGATTGTAAAGTAATATTTGTCAGTCTCGAATTTTCTGTGGGATAGATCAATTGTAACTCCTCTTTCTCTCTCTTCTTTGTATCTATCCATAACCCATGCAAACTCGAACGTTGCTTTACCTTTCTCCTCAGCCTGTTTTCTATAATCATCTATGATATGCTGTGGGATTTCACCATGCTCATATAGCAATCTTCCTACTAACGTAGACTTTCCATGGTCGACGTGACCTATTGTAACCAAATTTATATGTGGTTTCTGTGCTGCCATTTTTTCACCTTTTCGACTATTAATTCAAACCGTTAAAGGTTTTAATTTATTAAAGTCTTTGGTAGGTAATTTGTATTGGTTATAAGAGGTTTTCCAATTTAACTATTTAAAAAGTAAAGGCTTTCGTGGTCTAATAGGATTAGACTCAATCTTCTTATCGTCTATTCAGGTTATTTCTCAAATGTCTGTAGTTTATGCCTACCTCCATGTGAATAACTGTTCTTAAGAAGAATCCTTTCTGAATTATTTTTCATTTGTTTTCTGACTCACTATGTCAATAAGAAGAAAGTTTTGTTTTCTCAATATTTTTATTAGGCATTAATTAAAATGGTATATTTTAAAGGGTTAATAAAACGGAAATAACATTTGATAGATTACTTTTTACTACAATAAGTATTATAATATAAACAAATATTTATAAGTAATCAAAAAGTTATAATATTATGAGGTTTTCTATTTTCTACCTTATTCTGTAAATTTTCTGCATAACTTCCTGATTACCGCTGAAGATCAATCTATTTTTGACTGTTTATTTTCTTAATTATCCCTTTTTATCACTATTTCCCATGAAATTTCTTAAATAATT